>NZ_JBASXK010000135.1:0-2230 GCF_049276915.1 Aestuariivita sp.
ATCGGCTTCGGCTATTCTATCAGCAAATGGCTCTGCACCCCACGTGGTGCGGGTGCCCGCCGCGTCAAAAATGTCCTTGAGCGCATAGGGAATGCCATGAAGCGGTCCAAGGTTGGTACCGGCGGCCATCAGCGCGTCCATGGCCTTAGCCTCGGCCAACGCACTCTCGGCTAGGACTGTGACAAAACTGTTTAACTTGCCATCGTAGGCCTCGATCCGGTGCAGATAGATGTGTGTGAGCCGTTCGCTTGTCAGGTCGCCGCGTGCAATCCAGTGGCGTAGGCGGGCTACGGGAGCAAAAGCGATGTCGCTGTCTCGATCGGGCAATGGGCCAGGTGCTGCATTGCTCCAGACCGGCGAAACCTGTGCTGGTGGCGTTGGAAACCCAGGCAATCTCGGGTCAAAGCGCAGCGCTGGGGCCATCCCATTGGGAAGAGATAAAGACCTTCGCCGGAGTGCTGTTTCGATCTGAGGTGCTAGATTGGACGCCATCAGCTTACGTTCTGCATCCGTATATGTGACGCCTAGTATTTTTTCTGCCGCTTCAATGATCTTGACGGTGATTTCCATGTCTGAGCCTTCTCGCCATCGGGTACCAAGTTGACGTAGGGTGAACACCACTATAGCCTGAACACAAGAACGAAAGATCAGAATCCGACGGGAGGGGAGAAGATGACGAAATTAACAGGACGCTTGGGGCTTGGACTTGCAATGCTGGTGGGCTCGTTGTGTATTTTTGCGTGGCCGATAGAGTCCCACGCTGAGGATGGTGTCCGCGGAGGAACGCTCGTTGCCGCCTTTTCGGCCGATCCTGGTGGTTTCGATCCGGCGCAGGGCCCCAGCGGGATGTCTCACGTCGTAATCGAACAAGTCTACGGCACGCTTCTGAATCTTGACGCAGATGCGAAGCCATACGCTGGCTTGGCCGAAAGTTGGTCACAATCTGACGACGGTCTGACCTGGACTTTTAAATTGCGCGAGGGACTTGAATTCCACAATGGCGAGGCGCTGACGGCCGAGGACGTCGTCTTCACGTTTGAGCGCATTATGCCTGAGGATTCGGGCTACGCATATCGCGGGCAGATCGAGACCATTGATGAGGTTGTTGCTGTCGACAACCTGACAGTAGAATTCCGGCTTAACCGTGTCACCGGCCCGTTTGAAATCTACATGGCCTTTCCCGGTTCGTCGATTGTGCCGAAAGATCTTGTTGAAAGTGGTCACGATCTGAACGCCGAACCTATTGGCGCTGGGCCGTTCAAATTTGTTTCATACACGCCACGAGATTCCGTTGAATTTGTCCGAAATGACAATTACTATGAAGCAGGAAAGCCGTATTTCGATGCGATGACCTATCGAATCGTTTCTGACCCGACAGCCTTGGCGAACGGTTTGAAATCTGGGGAGATCCTTTTCAGTAACGAGGTTCCTCCAAAGGATTGGAGCAGCATTGTGTCGCAATCCAACATGGTTGACGCTGCCCTAGAGGGGTCGCGTTACTACTGGATGTTGCCAAACCACGAACGCGGTGTTCTTCGCGATCCGCTGGTACGCCGTGCAATTTCATACGCGCTGAATCGTGAAGCAATCGTGCGTGGGGCGTTTTTCGGACAGGCGACTGCCATGCAGGGCGGCGTGATCCCAGGGTGGAACTGGGCCTATGCTGGAATTACTGAATTCCCTCCCCTCGGGAATATTGACAAAGCCAAGGAACTGATGGCCGAGGCCGGTGTCGCACCCGGCACACCGATCAGCCTGATGATGGTTTCGTCCTGGCCGCCGATGATGTCAATGGCACCGATTATTCAGGCTAACCTTTCCCAAATCGGTTTCAACGCGACGATCGAAACCATGGAGGTCCCTCGTTACTGGGATGAGGTTTGGGCAACCAGCAACTTCGATCTGACCGTGATGTACTGGTTGTCGCCGCTTGCCGATCCGGATGACTTTGTCACCAACACCTATGCAACCACGTCGGCAGTGAACGTCCAGAAGGGTGGCTCGGCTGAGATGGATCAGTTGATGCTCGACGCTAAATCGGCCGTCACGGTCGAAGAGCGCAAGGAACTCTACCGACAGCAGCAGGAATTGTCGCTGGCGACGATGGACGTGATCCCCGTCGTGAACGGTTGGGTGCTGACTGCGCACACCGACCAGCTGGTGAACTTCAAGCCGATGCGTACTGGTTTCCTTAAGACACTGAAGGACGCTTGGCTGACCGAATGATTCC
>NZ_JBASXK010000136.1:0-7555 GCF_049276915.1 Aestuariivita sp.
CAGACAACCAACACTGGAGCTCCTATCCAGCAACGCTGAGGGCATGGTAGATTTCCTTCCCCTGGGAGCGAATATCCCGCCTGGTACCGCAAGGAAATTCAATATCGATGACGGCAAGGGAACTTGCGTTTTCGAAGTCTATGTCACGTTCCTGGATGGCGTATCGCATAAGAATCAAGGGGACGTCTGCAAGTTAACCCGTGACGGAACCGTGTGGCTTGTTTCAAACTAGCGCCTATCGGGCATAGAATTTCACAGCGGTTTCGTCCGCACAGCAAACGTTCAGTCAAGTTCGCGCCACACAGGGGCGCAGCTAAATGCGGCTCTGTCCGCATAGCGGCACCTATACCTTCGTCCGGGCAATCGAGGGCGCACCACTGGCAGACCGGGAATCTTTCGACAGGTGGGGAACACCAGCCCATCGCGGCGCGGGCGACACGACGGGCACGCAAGCAAGAATTTCCGATGCCGCGCTTTCAGTTTTTTGCGCCTTTTATTTTGGCGGGTTTTGGGCGGGTAAGCTGCGACCTTGCAGAAAAATGTCTTAAATTTTAATGGATTGTGAGAAACAATGGAGCGGGTAACGAGAATCGAACTCGTAACTTAAGCTTGGGAAGCTCGCGTGATACCTTTTCACCATACCCGCTCTCTGAGCGTGAGCAGATAAGACCGTGATGCGAAAGCGTCAAGAGGATCAGTCGGAAATGCGCGCCGAGAAGAAGTTGATTTCAGCCGGAATACGCAGGCCCTGAGGGCTGTCAAAAGGTGCCAGAACGTCCCTCAGTCGGTCGCGTATCTGCGCATGTTGGGCATCATCCGCCTCAAAATATCTGAGTGCGGCTTCAACCGGGCCAATGGTGCAGCATTGTTCGACGAAATCCGCGGGCGTGCCCGCCGGTGTCAGATCAAGCTGCGTCACCTCTGCCGATACATCGCTGAACCCTGCACGCGCGAGCATGTCGGTGACACGATCCACATCGCGAAAAGCAAAAGGGCCGGGGGCATCCGGATCGGTCTTGGGCATCGCGCCCAGCACATCGCGTGCAGCGCGCGCAGGCACGGTGAAGAACGGATTGTTCGGGATCTGGCCCCATGCAGCAAAATCCATGCGCGCGCCCGGTTTCAACGCGCGGGCCATATTGGCAAAAGCCGATACGGGGTCTGAAAAGAACATCACCCCAAAGCGTGAGATCAGATGATCGAACCGGGACGGCTCAAACGAGTGCGCGGCCGCATCGACTTCGAGAAATGAAATCGTCCGATGGTCCTGCGCGCGTGTGCGGGCAAGACCCAGAAGGGCGGATGAGATATCCACGCCCAGAACCGACCCATCCGGGCCCACCAGCTCTGCCGCAACCAGCGCACTTGCCCCGGTGCCGCATCCGATGTCCAGAACATGAGCGCCGTCTGCGAGCCCTGCGCGTGCCATCACACCGTCCAGAACCGGCTGCATCAGCGCATCCATTGCTGCTTGATGCTCAACCCATTGCGGACCGGCGATATTGGTCCAGAAGTCCTGCTGATCGCGGTTGTCGGTCATGATGTCATCCTGTCTGTGCGCGCGGGATGACAGACGTGCCGCTCCGCTTGGTGATCCCGCGCCATGCGCGAAAGGGGACTGTCGCCTCAGGCGCGTTTGCGCCGGCGGCGGCCGCCATCGCCGGACCTGTCTGCGCCGCCAGTGTTGAAGCTGACATCGGGAAGCGTAACCACCTTGGCCAGATCCGGAAACGGATCGGTCTTGTGGGGGATGGCATTGGCGGCGACGAAATGTTCCTGAAACCGGGGCTCGATCGCGGTTTCGACCTTGGTGATCTCGCGCACTACACGTTCGATTTCAGCGCGCGCGGCGATGTTGCAAAGGGCAATGCGCGCCCCGGTGCCTGCGGCGTTGCCGGCGCTGGAGACCTTGTTGAGGGGGGCATCCGGGATCATGCCCAGGACCATGGCATGCTTGGTCGAGATATGCGCACCGAACGCTCCGGCCAGAACGATGCGGTCGACACGCTCAACGCCCATTTCATCCATCAACAGGCGGGCTCCTGCATAAAGCGCGGATTTGGCCAGTTGGATCGCGCGAATATCACCCTGGGTCACGGTGATGCGCGGGCCACCTTCCGCGGTGGCATCGTGGATCAGATAGGAGTGGGTCCTGCCTTCTGGAACCGAACGTGCGGTGCCCGTCTGTTCGGCCGAACCCACAAGCCCGCTGGGGTCAACAAGGCCCGCGATCCGCATCTCGGCGACCGCCTCGATGATGCCCGAGCCGCAGATGCCGGTGATACCGGTGGTGGCGATGACCTCGTCAAAGCCGTCTTCGTCGGACCAGACGTCGCTGCCGATCACACGAAAGCGGGGTTCCTTGGTGTCGACATTGATTTCGATGCGTTCAATCGCACCGGGCGCGGCGCGTTGCCCCGAACTGATCTGTGCCCCTTCGAAAGCCGGACCGGTCGGCGATGAACAGGCCAGAACGCGCTCGGTATTGCCCAGCAGGATTTCAGCGTTTGTTCCCACATCAACGATAAGGACCAAGTCCTTGGATTTACCGGGTTCTTCCGACAATGCCACGGCGGCAGCATCAGCGCCCACGTGACCCGCAATGCACGGAAGGATATAGACCTGCGCGCGCGGGTTCATCGCGCTCAATTCCATATCGCGCGCCAAGAGCGTCATCGAGTCCGACGTGGCCAGAGCAAAGGGTGCCTGGCCAAGTTCAACAGGATCAAGTCCAAGAAGCAGGTGATGCATCACCGGGTTGCAGACAAACACGGTCTCGACGATCAGCTTGGGATCTATCTTGCCTTCCTGCGCAATCGCGCCTGTCAGGTCATTGATCGCCTCGCGCACGGCGCGGGTCATTTCCTTGTCCCCGCCCGGATTCATCATCGCGTAGGACACGCGGCTCATCAGGTCTTCGCCAAATCGGATCTGTGGGTTCATCAATCCCGATGAAGCAATGACCGCTCCGGTCTCGAGATCGGTCAGATGCGCCGCAATGGTGGTTGATCCAAGATCAATCGCCAGACCGAACAACCCGCCTTCATGCAGGCCCGGCCAGATCTCGATGACCTCCGGCGTGCCGCCCCGGTGATCGGCATGCAGCGCCACGGTGACCTGCCAGTTGCCCTTGCGCAGGACCGGTTGCAGCTTGGCCAGAAGCGACAGATCCGCTGTGATCGCAGGCACGTCCCATTGCTCCTTGAGCGCGCGCTCCAGGCGCTCCAGATCGCCGGTGGGCGAATGCATGTCGGGCTCTTCGACCTCGACGAAGTACAGCCGCGTGGCGGGATCCATCGTGATGACCCGTGCCGAGGCGGCCTTGCGCACGACCTGACGGTGCACCTGGGATTCGGGTGGGACATCAATGACCACATCGCCCTGCACCGTGGCCTGACAGCCAAGACGCCGTCCCTCTTTCAGGCCGCGCTTGGACTTGTAGCGTTCCTCGACCGAATTCCACTCGGACAACGCGTCAGCAGCAACGGTCACGCCATGTTTGGAGAACTCACCGTAAGACGGGGTGATCTGGCATTTCGAACAAATGCCGCGCCCACCACAGACGGAATCCAGATCCACCCCAAGCTGGCGCGCCGCCGTCAGGATCGGAGTGCCGACGGCAAAGTGACCGCGCTTGCCGGACGGGGTGAAGACGACGAGAGGATCGGAGCTCATGCGAAAAAAAACCTTCAGGTGATGGGCGCTTGTGGCAGACAATATGCCATGACGTTTAAAGGGAAAGGCGAGGGGCGGCAAATGATGTCATATGCGCGTCATTTTTTCAGAGTCGAGGAAAATCATCGGCCGAGTTTGCCTGATTTTCAACGCGCCGATCCGGCTGGCCCGCGCCATTTTCAAAGAGAGCTTACAATATGATGTATGGGCCTTTCCCTGCGTCGCAAACCGTGCGATAGGGTTGCCGCCAAACGAGCTATCCATGGAGTGTTGAGATGGAGATTCGCGAGGCCCTCACCTTTGATGATGTACTCCTTGTGCCGCAGGCATCAAGCGTACTGCCAAGCACGGCCGACACGCGCACCTTTGTAACGCGCCAGATCGCCATGAACATCCCGCTCTTGTCCAGCGCGATGGATACGGTCACCGAAGCGCGCATGGCCATCGCCATGGCGCAGGCAGGCGGGATGGGTGTCGTACACCGCAATCTGTCAATCGAGGAACAGGCCCGCGAGGTGCGCCGGGTCAAACGCTTTGAAAGCGGGATCGTCTACAATCCGATCACGCTTAAACCGGATCAGACACTGGCCGACGCCAAGGAGTTGCAGGAGCGGTATCGCGTGACCGGCTTCCCGGTGGTCGACGACGCAGGACGGGTGATGGGCATTGTGACCAACCGCGATATGCGCTTTGCCAGCGATGACGCAACGCCGGTGAGCGTGATGATGACATCGAACGATCTGGCCATCCTGCGCGAGCCTGCGGACCGCGACGAAGCGATCAACCTTATGAAGGCTCGGCGCATCGAAAAACTGCTGGTCACCAATAGCCAAGGCCAGTTGACCGGTCTTCTGACGCTGAAAGACACCGAACAGGCCGTTCTGAACCCGACCGCCTGCAAGGATCAACTTGGTCGCTTGCGCGTGGCGGCGGCCTCGACTGTGGGGGACGCCGGATTCGAGCGCGCCGAAGCCTTGGTGGATGCAGGCGTGGACATGATCGTGATCGACACGGCCCATGGTCACTCCGAAGGTGTGGCGCATGCGGTGCGCCGTGCAAAGGCGCTGTCCAACGAGGTGCAGGTTGTGGCCGGCAACGTCGCGACTGCCGAGGCAACGCGCGCGTTGATTGGTGCCGGGGCCGATGCGGTGAAAGTCGGGATCGGGCCAGGGTCGATCTGTACCACGCGCATGGTGGCCGGAGTTGGCGTGCCTCAACTGACGGCGATCATGGATTGCGCGGCTGCAGCCGTTGGCATCCCGATCATCGCCGATGGCGGTATCAAGTTTTCCGGTGACTTTGCCAAGGCCATCGCGGCGGGTGCGTCCTGTGCCATGGTCGGTTCGATGATCGCGGGCACAGATGAAAGCCCGGGTGAGGTGATCCTGTATCAGGGCCGATCTTTCAAATCCTATCGCGGCATGGGCTCCCTGGGTGCAATGGCGCGAGGATCGGCAGACCGCTACTTCCAGAAGGACGCCGCCAGTGACAAGCTGGTGCCCGAAGGGATCGAAGGGCAGGTGCCTTACAAGGGCAGCGCCAGCGCGGTCATTCATCAGCTTGTTGGTGGTTTGAAAGCGGCGATGGGATATACCGGCTGCGCGACTGTCGAAGAGATGCGCAACAATTGCCAATTCGTGAAGATTACAGGCGCAGGTTTGAAGGAAAGTCATGTCCATGACGTTCAGATCACCCGCGAAAGCCCGAACTACCGGGTGATGTGATGACACCCGCCGCCCGCGTTCAGGCGGCCATAACGATCTTGGATGAAATCCTGACCGGCAAAGCGGCCGAACAGGCGCTGACCGGCTGGGGACGGCGCTCGCGCTATGCCGGTTCCAAGGATCGCGCGGCGGTGCGTGATCTTGTGTTTGATGCCGTGCGCTGTCGTCGCTCTCTGGCGGCTTTGGGCGGTGGAGAAACCGGCAGGGGCCTGATGCTGGGACTTGCTCGATCCCAGAATCTTGATGTCGATGCCCTGTTTGACGGCTCGCAATATGGCGCGCCCCGTGTTGGTCCGGATGATGCGGGTCGCCCGCCTGCGGATGGGGCCGAGGCGAGCGATATGCCCGATTGGCTCTGGCCCGAGTTTCAACGTTCTGTTGGGGATATGGCCATGCCGGCTGCCGCCTATCTGCAAGAACGCGCCCCTGTGTTTGTGCGCGCCAATCTGCGCCGCACCAACCGCGCCGAACTGACCCTGGCCCTGGATCAGGAGCAGATCACCGCTGTGCCGCATGCGCTTGCCGATACCGCGCTGGAGATCACCACAGGCGCGCGCGGCCTGCGCAACAGTTCGGCATTTCGTGATGGCCTGTTTGAACTGCAAGACGCTGCCAGTCAGGCAGTTGTTCAGGCGTTGCCTCTGGACGATGGGCAACGGGTGCTGGATTATTGCGCTGGCGGAGGCGGCAAAACCCTGGCCATGGGCGCGCGCGCCGACCTTGACTTGACGGCCTGTGATTCAGATCCGAACCGTATGCGCGATTTGCCGGAACGCGCTGCACGTGCCGGGCTGGCCGTGCGTCTGGCCGACATGGATGAACTGGATCCTGCTGGCGGATATGATCTGGTTCTGTGCGATGCGCCCTGTTCGGGCAGTGGGTCTTGGCGGCGTGCACCCGATGGCAAATGGGCCCTCACGCCAGAGCGGTTGAAGATCCTGACACAGACCCAAGACGACATACTGGACAGAGCAACCGGGCTTGTCGCCGAGGCCGGCATTCTGGCCTATGCCACATGCTCGGTGCTGAGGGTCGAGAATGAAGACCGGGTTGACGCGTTTTTGTCCCGGCACCCGGATTGGAAATCCACGATGATACAAAGCTGGCCGTTGGCGGGTGGTGCGGATGGGTTTTTTGTCGCACTGCTAGCGAGAGTGTAGAAAGATTTGCTCTACCTGTGGTAGTATGCCTTATCCGTTAAGCCTCATTTAACTCTTTTCGAGCAACACTTTGGGGCATTTCCAACCGGAGGGGGCGAATTTGTCGCTGGCCACAATCGATGCCCGTTCGCTCAGACTTCCCGGTTATCCGCGGATCGGGCGGATTGTGGTCATTGCCGCCTTGGCGATTGCCCTGCTGATCTATGCCGTGATCTGGCATGGCGGTCCGATGGCGATATGGGCGCTGACGTTGGGCGCAAGCCTGTGCGCACTGATCCTTGGACTGGTAGGAACACAGGCCCTGCGCAACCTGATTTCAATTCGCGCGACAAGAATGCTTGCCAAGTTCTTTGAAAACGATGCGACGCCCTGCTTTGTTACAGACGAAGACGGGGCTTTGGTGTCCGGAAACCCCTCTGCGCGCCGGCGGTTTCAGCCAACGCTGGGGGATACGATGGTTGCCACGCTGCGGGGCACCTTTGCCGATCCGGCGGCCATTCTTTATCGCTTGCAGACTCTTGCCGACGACAAAGGTGCCGCGCGCGAAGATATTGTCACGCGCCGCGGTCCCGTGCGCCTGTCCGTACAGCGATTGCGGGGGCGACGGTTTCTGTGGCGGATCGAAGATATTCCCGTCTCCGGGAATGCCCGACGCAGCGCCGAGACCTTGCCCGTTCCCACGCTGACGGTCAGCAAGACAGGTGCCATCCTGTCGATGAACGAGGCCGCACGCTCTCTTGCAGGGGGGCGGGTAACGTCGCTTGATCGCATTTTCTCGCATCTGCCCCTTCGAAGCGGTGAAAGCACGCCAGTCATCACCGCGGATGGAAAGCGTTACTACAACGTCATCGAACACGCGATGACTGCCGGACGACGAGAGTTGTTCCTGTTCCCGGATCCGACTTCGGGGGGCAGGGCGCTTGGTATCGACGCTCTTCCGGTCGCCCTTCTTCATCTGGATGTCATGGGGCGCATTCTGGGCGCGAACGGTGCAGC
>NZ_JBASXK010000137.1:0-3506 GCF_049276915.1 Aestuariivita sp.
ATCCCGATCTTGACGCGATGGAGGCCGAAGTCATGGAACTCGCCGCCCAGATGAGCCATGTCTCGCGCGAACTGGCCCGCACCTATTCGGACAACAACGTCTCGCGCGCACGCGATTTCCTGATCCAGCGTCAGGAAGACATCGCCGAATTCGAAGATCGCGTGCGCCTGGCAAAATCCATCACCGAAGAACTGACCCGCTGGAACCGACGGGTCGAACTGGAAGAAAGCGTCGCCCGCTCGCAATTGGACCAGTTGCGCGCCGAACTGTCCGAAATCCTGCCCGAACTGATCGTCGAACCTGAACCCGCGGCCAGCCCCCAGCCTGTTCAGGCGGTCCGGAAAGAACCCCTGCGCGACATCAACGATGAGCCCGATCTCTATGCCGAGGACGACCGCATTGTGGCTCTTCTGGCAAGACGCGCAGCGCAGTAACCAGACCGCTCAAGGCAGCCCCGATACCCTCGGCTGACCCGCAAGACGCCATGAAAGACCCGCTCTTCTTCTTGCTGCAAATACGGAGGCCGAAGGCCCTCTAGCAAAAACTATGCGCCGAAGGCGCTCTGTTTGGCGCCATCCGGGGCTTGTTGGAGCGCCGGGCATGAGGCACAAGCGGGCATGGTCAAAACCAAGACATATACCTGCTCTGCCTGCGCCGCGTCATTTTCCAAATGGTCCGGGCGTTGTGAGACCTGTGGCGAATGGAACACCATCGCCGAAGAAGCGCCCCTCTCCGCTGGTCCCGCCTCGAAATCACTGGGGGCCAAGCGCGGAAGCGCCATCCATCTGAGCGATCTGGCCACAGCCGAAGCGCCCCCGCCGCGCACGATGTCGGGGATGGGCGAGCTGGACCGCGTCCTGGGAGGCGGTCTTGTGGCGGCCTCGGCCATTCTTGTGGGCGGAGATCCCGGTATTGGGAAATCAACCCTGCTGTTGCAGGCCGCGGCACGCTTTGCGCAGTCCGGTCTCAAGACCATCTATGTCTCGGGCGAAGAAGCCTCTGCGCAGGTGCGCATGCGCGCGCAACGCCTCGGACTGACCGATGCCCCGGTGCAACTGGGCACGGAAACCAGCCTGCGCGATATTCTGACGACCCTGGAAACCGAACGCCCGCATCTGGCGGTGATCGATTCCATCCAGACCATGTGGGCCGACAATGTCGAAAGTGCCCCCGGTTCTGTCAGCCAGGTGCGCGCGGCGGCCCATGAGTTGACTGCCTTTGCCAAGCGGCGCGGCACGTCGGTCATCCTCGTGGGCCATGTCACCAAGGACGGCCAGATCGCAGGACCGCGCGTGGTCGAGCATATGGTGGACACTGTTCTCTATTTCGAAGGAGAGCGCGGTCATCAGTTTCGAATCCTGCGCAGCGTCAAGAACCGCTTTGGTCCAGCCGATGAAATCGGCGTTTTCGAAATGACCGGTCGTGGCCTTGATGAGGTGACAAACCCTTCGGCACTGTTCTTGTCCGAACGGGGCGTACCCAGCCCCGGATCGGTGGTCTTTGCCGGGATCGAAGGCACGCGCCCGGTTCTGGTGGAACTGCAGGCACTTGTGGCACCCTCACCCCATTCCCAGCCGCGCCGCACCGTGGTCGGCTGGGACAGCGGGCGTCTGGCCATGATTCTGGCGGTGCTTGAGGCACGCTGCGGCATCCCGTTCACCGGGCTTGATGTATATCTGAACGTGGCCGGTGGTCTGAAGATTTCCGAACCCGCTGCCGATCTGGCAGTGGCAGCGGCGCTTTTGTCTGCGCGGGAAGACGCCGCTTTGCCTGCCGACACCGTTGTTTTCGGAGAAATCAGCCTTTCCGGGGCGCTTCGCCCTGCCTCTCAGACCGAAAACAGGTTGAAAGAGGCGCAAAAACTTGGTTTTTCAAAGGCCATCGCGCCCGCAGGTGGCAAATCAAGCGCCCTGAAGGGCTTGACACTCACCCGCCCTGCCGATCTGACAAGCTTTGTCGGCGAGGTATTCGGAGCAGGCTGACGATCAAAACAAAGGCGAGGGTCATGGAAGGCTTTACCATCATCGACGGCATCGTGGCCGTGATTATCGTTCTGTCGGCACTGCTTGCCTATTCTCGCGGGCTGGTGCGCGAGGCCATGGCGATTGCCGGCTGGATCGCAGCCGCAATACTGGGCTTTATCTTTGCACCACAGGTCCAGCCGCTGGTCAAAGAGATCCCGGTTCTGGGTGATTTCATCGCCGAAAGCTGCGAACTGGGCATGATCGCGGCATTTGGTGCCGTGTTTGCCGTGGCTTTGATCATCGTGAGCCTGTTCACGCCGCTGTTTTCTTCGATCATCCAACGATCCGCCCTCGGTGGGTTGGATCAGGGCTTGGGTTTTCTGTTCGGTGTCGTGCGCGGCATCCTCTTGGTGGCCATCGCCTTCTTTGTCTATGACACCGTGATTACCGGTCAAAGTTTCACCATTGTGGATGAAAGCCGCTCGGCGGTGGTGTTCGATCAGCTTTCCGGTCAGATTGAAGATCAGGACCCCGAGGCCGCTCTTGGCTGGATTACCCGGCAATATGAAGCGCTTGTCGGCTCCTGTGAGGAATAATCCCGCAGATTGCCAAGTGCGCAGGCGCAACAGGCCCATGGGCCGGGAACTTGAAGTGTGATCGTTTCGTGACATCTGTCTCGTGACCTTTTAAGGAGGGGTACGTCCCTTCCCCGGATTCGGAGCTGCACCTTGTCCGCCAATAACGTCTCCGACGACCCCCGCTTTCCAGCCAACCCGTTCGACTTCGACGCCTTCTGCCCCGGCGTCGATGATGACGATAAACTGCATGAGGAATGCGGTATCTTCGGCGTGGTCGGCGTCAAGGATGCGGCAAGTTTTGTCGCTCTTGGCCTGCACGCCCTTCAGCATCGCGGTCAGGAGGCAGGCGGCATCGTCACCCATGACATCGAGGGCGGGTTCAACTCGGCGCGACGCTTCGGCTATGTGCGCGACAACTTCACCTCGCAAGCCGTGATGGAAACCCTGCCCGGACCTCTGGCCATCGGGCATGTGCGCTATTCAACCGCCGGTTCCAAAGGCCAGACCGCAATCCGCGATGTGCAGCCGTTCTTCGGTGAGTTTTCCATGGGCGGTGCGGCGATTGCCCATAATGGCAACATAACCAATGCGAATTCCCTGCGCCGCGAACTGATCGAAAGAGGCTCGATCTTTCAATCCTCGTCAGACAGCGAATGTATCATTCATCTGATGGCGCGCTCCTTGCAGCGCACCATCCCGGAACGCATGGAAGATGCCCTGCGCCGTGTCGAGGGCGCTTTTTCCATCGTCGCAATGACCAACACGAAGATGATCGGTGTGCGCGACCCGCTCGGCGTGCGTCCGCTGGTTCTGGGCCAGGTTGGCGACGGCTGGGTTCTGTCTTCGGAAACCTGCGGTTTGGACATCATCGGTGCCAAGCTGGTGCGCGAAATCGAACCCGGTGAAATGGTCGTGATCGACGACAAGGGCGTCGAAAGCCATTTCCCCTTCCGTCGCGTGCAAC
>NZ_JBASXK010000138.1:0-23860 GCF_049276915.1 Aestuariivita sp.
CTGTATGCAACGCCACGCAAAACAATAAGTTCTCCATCCAGATTCTGCACAGTCCCTATTCCGTCAGAACCAAGTCTCAGCAATTCATCAATAGTGGTGTCACCTTCATAACAGCCATCGAGCAAGGCATTGATAGTGCCCGCTTGTATAGCCGTGCGTTCAGTCGCCGGATCATGTGAAAGTCCTTTGCGAGTCAAAGCGAGTAAATGCAAAGAACCTATGAACCGATCATCTATAACTTCTCTCGCCACGCCACACCCCTTAGTTGCATTATAGTCGCCCGCACTTCGATGGTTTTTCACTTGGTGTTGACCATGCAACAATCCAAAGTTGGTTCCCTACCGATCTGAACAACAAAGTGTCTGAACTACATACCGAAAACACAGTTTTGGCAACACTGCGGGCGACACAGTGTTCCCTGTTCTCCCGCCAACGCAGCACAGAGCAACTTCACAGTGTTCAACACCGTGATTCCACTCTGAACGCAGCCTGAAAACACGGCAAAAAGTGTGTGTTTGGTGTGTTTTTGAAAAACACACGCATAGGGCGTTTTGCGCCGACCTAAGCTATTGTTTTTCTTTGTAAAAGTGGTGCCCGGGGGCGGAATCGAACCACCGACACGAGGATTTTCAATCCACTGCTCTACCCCTGAGCTACCCGGGCACGGAGAAACCTGAGGGTTTCGGGTGGAGGCGTTCTAGGGGAGCCTGTCAGGACTGTCCAGAGGATTTTTGCCCCGCCGCGCATCAAGTTAGCCTGAGGCGTTCAACCCTGCGATCCGCCCCAGCACCGCGGCGCTCAGCAAGCCGTTTCCAGACAGATAACCGGCATCCCCCGCGCCGGATACACCGCAGGCCGCTCCGCCTGCGGCATAAAGATTTTCAAAGGTTGCGCCGTCCTTGCCGCACACCCGGCCGGCACTATCGACAACCAGGCCACCCTGGGTATGAAACAGAGCACCCGTGACCTTGACCGCACAAAACGGCGCGCTCAGGGGCTGTGCGGGAAAGCGGCGTCCAAATCGGTCGCGGACTCCCGGTTGAATGAGGTCCAGCTCCCGGGACAGGCTGTCCTCGGGCAGACCAAGCCTGATGGCCAGCTCCTGGGGCGTTTGCGCAGAGATCACCGCGCCTTGCGCCTCGGCGGCGCGGAAGTCGGCGAACTGGCGGGCGATTCCGGCGATCCTTGCATCGAACACAGCGAATGCCACACCATCGGGCTGGGACAGCACCGCGCGGGCGGCTTCGGAATATCCCTGGGATTCATCCCAGAACCGCGCGCCGCTGGTGTTCACCTGAAACCCGCCTTCGGTGATCACCGCCCAGGTGATCAGGATGCCATGCGGATGCGCCACGTTGCCATGCCCCTGGTATGCCCCGAGATGGCGCGTCCGGGCACCCAGAGACTGGCCCCACAGCACCGCATCGCCCTTGTTTCCGTCATGACCAAACCACACGGCACTATCGATTTCGGGCATATAGGTGCGCACCAGGTCGCGATTTCCGCCATAGCCGTTGCACGCAAGGATCAGCGCCTTGCAGCCCATCTGCTCGCGCTGGCCGTCCGGGCGCGTCAGCCCGATGCCTGCAATCCGGTTGCCATCACGATACAGCGTGTCCACCAGCGCCTCGCAGACGATGTCGATACCCAGCGCCTCGCAGCGGCTGCGCAACGCATCGATCAACTCGCGCCCGGCGCGGGTGGGCAGACCATGCATCCGCCGCTGGCTGTGACCCGGATAGTCGAAATCATCCACCAGAGAGAATGGCAGCCCGTGGGTCCCAGCAAGCCAGTCGATGACACCGGCCGCGTTTCCAGCCATCAGATTGACAAGGGCCGGATCGTTTTCGCCCTTGGCCTTGGCCTGAATATCCTGTTCGAACAGCGCCGCGCTGTCTTCAATTCCGGCCGCTTTTTGCAACATGGTCCCTGCCGCCGGGATCAGACCCGCCGAAAGCGCCGTTGACCCTGCCGGTTCGACATCTCTTTCAAGAACCAGTACCTCGCGACCAGCCTCATGCGCGGTCAGAGCGGCGATCAGACCGGCTGCACCCGCGCCCACGATCACCACCTCAAGGCTCAGTTCAAAGCGATCCGGTGCAGGCAGAACCTGTGCCATCTCAGCGCTCACCGGTTTCGTATCTGGCCCCCGTCGCCAACATGTCGCCCGTCCCGATCACCTCGTTCAGCCCGCCGAAATCGAACATCCTGTCCTGAAACGGCACGTTCGATCCATTCGCCTGCAGGCTCGTGTAATAGTCCTGCGCGCTGCGCGCCAGAGCCCGCACGATCCCGCCGGGGAAGATAACAATGGAAAAGCCCATATCCTGCAGGGCTTGGGTGGATGTCATCGGCGTGGCCCCGCCTTCGACCATATTGGCCAGCAAGGGGATCCGTGAGGAAAACTGCGCCGCCACGCGGGACAACTCATCGCCGCTGCGCGGGGCTTCGATGAACAACACATCGGCACCGGCCTCGATATAGGCCCCTGCCCGCTCGATGGCCGCGTTAAACCCGTCCACGGCAATGGCATCGGTGCGCGCGATGATCAGTGTCTCGTCCGAGGCGCGCGCATCCGCCATCGCAGCAATCTTGCCTACCATTTCGGCTTTTGAAATCAGGGACTTGTCGGACAGATGCCCACAGCGTTTGGGAAAGGTCTGATCTTCGACCTGTAGCGCATTCGCCCCGGCGCGTTCATAGATCCGCATGGTGCGCTGCGCATTCAGCGCATTGCCGAAACCGGTATCGGCGTCGATGATCACGGGCAATGCGACCCGGTCGCGGATCAAGGCCATCGTGTCGGCCATTTCGCTCATCGTGGACAGGCCGATATCCGGGCGGCCCAGCCGTGTATAGGCAACGGCCGCGCCCGACAGATACAAGGCCTCGAACCCCGCCTGTTCAGCCAGTGCCGCAGTCAGGCCGTCATAAACACCCGGTGCTGCAAGGATCTGCGATTGCGCAAGCCGCGTCTTGAGGCTCATGAGCTTGCCTCGATCAGCGCAATCGTTTCGCCACAACTCTTTACCTGGGTGACTGTTCCCAGCGAAGTCAGCGTGGCCTGATGCACCTCATCCTTGAAGGCGGCGGACCCATCCGACAGCAGGATCGTCTCGATGTTGCGCAGATGGGCATCGCGCACGGTCGAGGCCACGCCACCATTGGTGACAATCCCGCCGATGATCAGCGTATCCAGACCAAGCGCGCGCATGATGTATTCCAGCCGCGTCTGGTAGAAGGCGGAATAGGCCACCTTTTCAACCGTATAATCCGCAGGTGCCAGCTCATCGACCAACGCGTGACCAAAGCCACCGGGCGCGAAATCGCCCTTGGTCAGGAAGGGGCGCAATTCCTTGAGATGCGGCGCGATCAGCGGCTCTCCTCCCGGCCCCGGCACCAGCGTGAACTGAGCCGACAGATAGGTTCCGCCCTTCGCGCGCAACGCGTCCACCACAGGCTTGATACGCGCGGGCAAAGCCGCGATGGCCGCCGCCCCCTGCCCCGCGCGGCCATAGGCCCCTTCGGGATGCAGGAAATCGTTCTGCAGGTCGATCGTCAGCAACCCGGTGCGTTTCGGATCAAGGGTGTGAATACTCATGCGCGCCTCTCGATAATGATGTTGCCATATGTATCAACCGTGCCCTTGAGATCAGGCTCGATCAGAATGGTCGTGTCCAATTGTTCAAGGATTGCAGGGCCTTGGATAACTGCGCCAACCGGCAGGCTCAGCCGGTCATAGATCGCGGTATCATGCCATTTATCGGCGAAATGCACGGCGCGATGCGACTTGAGAGAGGCTTCGATCGACCCGCCCTCCTGCGGGGCCAGTGCCGAGAGGTCGAACTTGGGCCGCCGTCCGATCACCGCGCTGCGCAGGTTCATGACCCGGCGCACGCCATTGTTCAGCAAGCGCCCGTATGTGCCATGATAGGCCGCGTCAAACGCCTCTGCGATCTGGGCCCGTGTGGGCGGCATGACGCGCCCTTCGGTCAGGGTGACCGGCAGCGGAACCGCAACCGTGTGGGTCTGGCCGACATAGGCCATATCCAACTCGAAGATCACGTCGCGCGCCTCAAAGTTCGACTTGGCGGCATCCAGCATCGCAAGACCCTGATCCACGTGGGTCTGCATGACGCCGGCAAGGGCCGCCTCGTCGATCTGATCGGCCATGACGTTCAGCGTCTGCACAAAATCCTGACGCATGTCCGCAATGACGCAGCCCATGGCCGAAGTCACGCCGGGAAACCGCGGGACAATGGCGCGGGCAAGGCCCACATCCGCAAGGATCGCACCGGCATGCAGCGCGCCGCCGCCACCGAAGGGCATGTAGGAAAACCGTTTGGGGTCAAAGCCGCGCTCGATGCTGACCAGCCGGATCGCGCCTGCCATGCGCGAGTTTGCAACCGTCAGGATCGCCTCGGCGGCGGCCATCGTATCCAAACCAAGAGGGCCGCCAACATGTTGATCTATTGCGATTTTTGCCGCCTCGACATACAGCCCTTCAAGCGTGCCGCCAATCGGGCTGTCCGGGTCGATCCGGCCCAGAACCACGTTGGCATCGGTCACTGTGGGGCGGTCATTTCCGCGACCATAGGCGACGGGGCCGGGGTCGGAGCCGGCGCTTTCGGGGCCGATGTTCAGCAGACCGCCCTTGTCGACCCAGGCGATGGAGCCGCCACCGGCACCGATGGTGGCGATCTCGATCATCGGGGTGCGCACCACCATGCCAAAGTCGATCGAGGTCTGCGGGGCCAGCATGGATTGCCCGTCCGCCACCAGCGACACGTCAAAGCTGGTGCCCCCCACGTCGCCGGTGATCACATCCGGATACCCTGCGGTCTGGGCAATATAGCCCGCCGCGATCACACCGGCGGCAGGGCCGGAAAGTGCAGTGCGAACAGGTAGTTGGCAGGCGGTATCCACCCCCATCACGCCGCCGTTGGACTGCACGATCATGAACTCACCGCCAAAGCCTCCGCCCTTCAGCGCGGTCTCCAGACGGTCGATGTATCCAGCGACTTCGGGTTGGAGATAGGCGTTCAGAGCGGTGGTGGAAAACCGTTCGAATTCGCGGATTTCGGGCAGGATTTCGGACGATGTCGCCACATGCGGATTGGGCCAGATCGCACGCACCACGCGGGCGGCGTCCTGCTCGTTTTCGGGGTTCGCATAGGCATTGGCAAACAGGATCGCCACGGCCTCGCAGCCCATGTCCAACAGCTGTTTTGTAGCGTTTTGTACCTGTTCCAGATCCACCTTTGTGCGTTTTGTACCATCCGCAAGGGTCCGTTCAGAGACCTCAAGGCGACGATCACGCGGCACCACGGGCTCAAAATCACCGCGCAGCCCCCAGGTGCGGGGGCGGTCGCGACGGCGCATTTCCAGCACGTCGCCCAGTCCCTCGGTGGTGATCACGCCGATGCGCGCGCCCTTGCGCTCCAAAAGCGCATTCGTCCCGGCGGTCGTGCCATGCACCACAACGGCGATGTCCGACAGATCGTCGATATGCCGGGCGATGCCGTCCAGAAAGCCGCCGGACTGATCCGGGCGCGTGGTGGGCACCTTGGCGACGCGCGCCTCGCCCGTGGCCTCGTCCAGAACGAACACATCCGTGAAGGTGCCGCCCACATCCACGCCAACCATCTTGCCGCTCATGATGACACCTCTGTCCATGCCGGGCCGTAGAGCGCGGTCGCATTGTCCTCGGAGATAAAGCCCAGCGCCACGTCGCGCGCGACAGCGGCCGGGTCGCGATCCGCAGGCGCGCCATAGCCACCACCTCCGGGTGTTTCCAGACGCACGCATTGGCCGCGCTTCAGCGCCATTCCCAGCATCTTGGAGGCCATGGGCGGTTCGTGCCAGCCATCATCCTGCTGGTATTCGAAATGGTTCATTGCGCCCTCGCCCCCTCCGACGATCCCCTTGGGGGCAAATCTGCCGCGTTCGCCAAACAGGAAGGCGCGCGCGTTTTCTTCCAGCAGTTCGATCTCGTAGACCGCGCCCAGACCGCCGCGATGCATTCCGGCTCCGGCACTGTCGGGGCGCAGAGCCCATGTCTTGAACATCACCGGATAGGCGGCCTCGAGGATCTCCAGAGGCGGGATCGTGGCGGTCGAGATCGGCGCGTTGCCATGGTTCAAACCGTCACTTTCGATCGACCCGCCATGCCCGCCGCCAAAGAACGAGAACATGACCCAAGGCGCGCCATTGGCCCGTTTGCCCGCGATCGACAGCGCATTGATCGTGCCATAGGCATTGGCCACAACACGCTCGGGCGCGGCCTTGGCCATGGCCGAGAACATCACGTCGATCATGCGCAGGATGGTTTCGGTATAGCCGCCCGTGGGGGTCGGAAACTCAGCCGACAACAGCGATCCCTCGGGGATGCGCACATCGATCGGGCGCATCACGCCGGCATTGGCAGGCAGCGCGGGAAAGATGTGCTTGATCGCCACATAGGCCGTCGCCACCGCCGTGGGCAGCGCAATGTTCACCGGCCCCGCGGTCACGGGGGCCGTGCCGGCAAAGTCCAGGATCATCTCGTCGCCCCGGATCTCAAGCGCGACGCGGATCGGCAGCGGCGTGTCGGTGATGCCGTCATTGTCAAGAAAATCCTCGGCCTCCCAGCGCCCGTCCGGCAGGCCGTCAAGCTCTGAGCGCATGAGCGCCTCGGCGCGGTGACCCAGCGCCTCCAGAGCGGCCCCGACGGTGTCGGCGCCGTATTCATCCAGCAGCGCATCCAGCCGTTTGACGCCCAGATCCAGCGCGCCCAGCTGACCGTTCAGATCGCCCTGCGCCGATTGCGGCAGCCGGGTGTTGCGCATCAGGATGTCGATGATGTCGTGCTGGATCACGCCCGCGCGCGCGATACGCACCGGCGGCAGCACGAACGCCTCCTGAAAGGCATCCGTCGCGGCCGGGTTGTAATTGCCCGGCACCGCGCCGCCCACATCGTGCCAATGGCCGACCGAGGCGAGGTAACAAAACAGCTGACCATCCCGGAAATAGGGACGTACAAGGCGCATGTCGGACAGATGCGTGCCGCCGATATGGGCATCGTTGAAGATATAGATATCTCCATCCGCCAGGTCACCGTCCCGTTCGGCCTTGTCGATCACCGCCTTGACGGCAAAGGCCATCACGCCAACGAAGATCGGCAGGCCGGATTTGCCCTGCACCAGCGTGTCACCACTGAGCGCATGATAAAGCCCATGCGAGGCGTCATGGGCCTCGGCAATGATCGGATTGAATGCCGCGCGAAACAGGGTCGCGTCCATTTCATCGGCGATCTGCTCCATGCGCCCGGCCAGAACCGCCAGCGTGATCGGGTCGATATCGCTCATGGGCGCACCTCGGCTATGTCGTTCCAGACGTCCTGACGCACGATCAGGCCCGAACTCAGTTGAAAGCGGTCGATGAAGCGGATGCCCTCGAATGCCGTGCCATCGGGCCATTCGCCATGGAGCGTGCCATAGCAATAGACCACCGGACCCTCATCGCTCATCGAGGTGTCAAAGCGCTCATAGGTTTTCTTGACAAAGCGATAGCGCGGCTTTGCCCATTCGATCAGCTGGCTCAGCCTGTGCATGACCTCGGTTCCGGGAAACTGCATGCAAAAGCCGACCCCCAGAAAGCTGCTGGCCAGATCCAGGTCGCGGGCCTCCATGGCCGCAAGGAAATCGCGCACGATCCCGGCGGCATCCGGCAGCGCCGGGGCGGGATTGCGGGACTGGCCGCCGCGCAGGTAATTGTCGCGGGTCATCTCGTGGGTCATCACGGTGATGGCTTCGGGGGCGGCAGGCACGACCGCGCGCACGGCATCCGTGAGAGCGCGCCCCAGCCGGGATTTCTCCTCGGGGCTATAGCCTTCAAGGATGTGGATTTCGACGATTGGCATGTCTTCCCCCAGGTAATTTGTATTTTTTGTAATACAGATATCTGGATAAGTAAATTTCTGATTTCGGATTACCAAGAGGATAAATTCTTGCCTTAAATGGGGTGCGCCGATACTCTGAGCGATACGATATGGGGGCAGATTTGCGCGATCAGATCACATCGGATCTTCCGGAAGGCGGCAAGTCCCGCCGGGTTTACCTGTTGCTGCGCGATGAGATCGCCAGCGGGCAGCAGCCCGAGGGTACGGTCCTGCCCAGTGAACAGCGACTTGCGGGCATTCACGGAGTCTCGCGGGTGACGGTGAGGCGCGCTCTGGACGCTTTGGCGCGCGATGGGCTGATCGAAAAGAAGACAGGGGCCGGTTCCATCGTGCGTGCCGGGACCCAGCCTGATGGCGCGATTACCGCGGACATGGCCACGCTTATTCCCCAGATCGTGCAGATGGGGCGGCAGACGTCGGCGCGGCTGCTATCGTTTTCCTATGGCACCGCCCCCGCCCATGTGCGCGCCGCGCTGGCGCTGGAGGGGGACGCGCGGGTGCAGACGGCCACGCGGGTGCGCAGTGCGGATGGCACGGCGTTTTCCCATCTCACGACCCATGTGCCCGAGGCGATCTCGCTCAGCTATTCCGAGGCGGATCTGGCGACCACGCCACTGTTTGAACTGCTTGAACGCTCGGGCGTCGTTGTCGCCTCGGCGCGTCAGAGCGTGACCGCGGCCCTGGCCGCGCCGGATGTGGCCGAGGCCCTGGGGGTGTCGGTGGGGGCAGCCTTGCTGTCGCTGACGCGGGTGGTGCATGATGATGCCGGGCGCGGCATCGAATATCTGTCCGCACTCTATCGCCCGGACATGTTCCGGCTCGACATGGCCCTGACCCGCGTGGGCGCACGCGAGAACCGCCATTGGGAACCGGTGATCGGAGCAGCAAGATGAGCGCAGCGCGCACCCTGTTCGACAAGGTCTGGGCCGCCCATGTGATCGAGGCGCGCGCCGATGGCACCGATCTGCTCTGGGTGGATCGCCATTTCGTGCATGAAGGCTCGCACCATGCGTTCCGCAAACTTGCCGAGCGCGGCATGCCGGTGGCCGAACCGGGGCTGACATTCGGGGTGACGGATCACTATGCGCCGACCCGGGGACGGCCTGCCAGCGACGATATCGCCGGGATGATCGCGACGCTCGGGGCCAATACGCAGACCCATCACCTGCAGCATTTCGCTATGGGCGATCCGCGCCAGGGCATCGTGCATGTGATCGGGCCGGAACAGGGGCTGACGCTGCCGGGGCTGGTGATCGTTTGCGGCGACAGCCATACCTCGACCCATGGTGCCTTTGGCGCGATTGCCTTCGGGATCGGCGCGACCGACGTGGCCCATGTGCTGGCCACCCAGACGATCTGGCAGCGCCGGCCCAAGGCGATGCGGATCACGGTCGAGGGCAAGCTGGGTGCCGGTGTCACCGCCAAGGACATCGCGCTGGCCTGGATTTCCCGGCTGGGCGCTGACGGGGCGCGGGGCCATGCCATCGAATATGCCGGAAGCGCCATTCGCGCCCTGTCGATGGAGGGGCGGCTGACCCTGTGCAACATGTCGATCGAGGGCGGCGGACGCTTTGGCATGGTGGCCCCGGACGAGGTGACGCTGGCCTATATCAAGGGCCGCCCCTTTGCGCCGAGGGCGGACTGGGCGCAGGCGGCAGAGGCCTGGCTGGCCTTGCCCAGCGATGCGGATGCTGCCTATGACCGTGACATCTCGCTGGATGCCAGTGAGATCGCGCCGACACTGACATGGGGGACCAGCCCGGATCAGGCCTTGCCGATCACCGGATCGGTGCCCTTGGATGCGCCGCGCGATGCGCTGGATTACATGGGGCTGAGCGCGGGTGCACCGTTGCAGGGCACGCCAGTGGATCAGGTCTTTATCGGCTCGTGCACCAATGCGCGGATCGAGGATCTGCGCGCCGCCGCCACGGTCCTGCGCGGACGGCGCGCGCGGGTGCCGGGGCTGGTATCTCCGGGATCGACGCAGATCAAGAAACAGGCCGAGGCCGAGGGGCTGGACCGCGTCTTTGTGCAGGCGGGGCTTGAGTGGGTGGCCTCGGGCTGTTCGATGTGCGTGGGCATGAACGGCGATCTGGTGGCACCGGGCAAGCGCTGTGCCTCGACCACGAACCGCAATTTCAAGGGCCGGCAAGGCCCTGGTGCGCGCACCCATCTGATGTCGCCCGCCATGGTGGCCGCCGCAGCCGTCACCGGCACCCTGAGTGATGTGCGCCCCCTGCTGGAGGGCCGGGAATGAGCGGTTTCACCACGATCACCGGCACGCCCGCGCGGCTGATGCTGGACAATGTCGATACCGATCAGCTGATCCCGGCGCGCTTCATGTCGCGTCCGCGCAGCGAAGGCTATGGCCCGGTCCTGCTGCATGACCTGCGCGAGGAAGAACCGCAGGCCCGCCTGCCGGAAGGCGCACAGATCCTGATTGCAGGGCGCAATTTCGGCTGCGGCTCATCGCGCGAAGCGGCGGTCTATGCGCTTGTGGATTTCGGCATCCGCGCCGTGCTGGCCCCGTCCTTCGGTGATATCTTCTCGTCAAACGCCGTGAACAACGGGCTGCTGCCCGCGCGCATCCCCGCGCAGGTTCTCGAAGGGCTGAGCGGCGAGATCACCGTTGATCTGCAAGGCGCGCGGATCATCCACGCGGGGGGCGAAACTCCGTTTGACATCGATCCGGTCTGGCAGACCAAGCTTCTGAACGGCTGGGACGATATCGACCTGACGGCGCAGCGCGGCGATGCCATTGCGCGTTTCAAGGCCGCCCATCACCCGCGCGCGCCCTGGAGCGCCCCGGCGCGGACATGACACAGAACAGACCTTGACCTTCCAGTGACTGGAAGCCCTATGTAGGCACTAACACAGCTTGCAAGGACACCGGGTCTGATGACCGCAACCACCCTCACATTCCGCATCAATGGCATGAATTGCGCCTCCTGCGTGGGGCGCGTCGAGAAAGCCTTGCTTTCCGAGCCGGGGGTCAGCACCGCCACTGTCAATCTTGCCACCAAATCCGCCACCCTGAGTGGCGCAGCACTGGACCCGAGCCACATCAGCCAGACCCTTGAAAACGCGGGGTATCCCGCCGTCATCGAGGACATCCGCCTGACTGTCAGCGCGATGTCATGCGCCTCCTGCGTGGGGCGGGTGGAACGGCTGATCGCTGCGCAACCCGGCGTGCTGAGCGGCGAGGTCAATCTGGCCACCAATGAGGCGCGCGTGACAGCGCTGGCCGGATCGGGCGCGGCAGAGGCCACGATCACGGCGCTTGGGCAGGCGGGCTATCCGGCGCGCCGGGCCAGCCCGGCGGATGATCCGGGCACCGAGCGCAATGAAGAGGTCGCATCGCTGCGCCGCGCGACCTTGATCGCGGCGCTGTTGACCCTGCCGGTCTTCGTGCTTGAGATGGGCAGCCACATGATCCCCGCCTTTCATCACTGGATCATGGGCACGATCGGCATGCAGACCAGCCGCGTGATCCAGTTCGTGCTGACCACGGCTGTGCTGGCGGGGCCGGGGCGGCAATTCCTGACGCTGGGATTCCCGGCCCTGTTCATGGCCACGCCGGACATGAATTCCCTGGTCGCGATCGGCACCACGGCGGCCTGGAGCTTTTCCGTACTGGCCACCTTTGCCCCCGCCCTGTTGCCCGCAGGCAGCGTGGCGGTCTATTTCGAGGCCGCCGCCGTGATCGTGACGCTGATCCTGATGGGGCGCTATCTGGAGGCCCGCGCAAAGGGCAAGACCGGGGCCGCCATCGCGCGGCTTGTGGGGCTGGCACCGGCTTCGGCCCAGGTTGAACGGGACGGACAGACGATCGAGCTGCCCGTGGATCAGATCCGGGTCGGCGATATCCTTCTGATCCGCCCCGGACAGCGCATCGCGGTGGATGGCATCGTGACGGATGGGCAGTCCTTCGTGGATGAGAGCATGATCTCGGGAGAACCCGTGCCCGTGGCCAAGGGGGTCGGTGATCCGGTGGTCGGCGGCACGATCAACGGCACCGGGGCCTTGCGCTTCGAAGCCACCAAGGTCGGCGGCGACACGATGCTGGCCCAGATCATCCGCATGGTGCAGGACGCGCAGGGCGCGCGGCTTCCCATTCAGGATCTGGTCAACCGGGTGACGGCATGGTTCGTGCCCGGTGTGCTGGTGCTGGCGGCGCTGACGCTGGCGGTCTGGATCCTCTTCGGGGCCGGTATCGGCCCTGCCATGGTGGCCGCGGTGGCGGTTCTGATCATCGCCTGCCCCTGCGCCATGGGTCTGGCCACGCCGACCTCGATCATGGTGGGCACCGGCCGCGCGGCGGATCTGGGGGTGTTGTTCCGCAAGGGGGACGCGCTGCAAAGCCTGAGCCGCGTGAGCATCCTGGCCTTTGACAAGACCGGCACGCTGACGCGCGGCCAGCCCACGCTGACCACCTTTGAAACCGCAGAGGGAATTGACGCGGACGAGGCGCTGGCCCTGATCGCAGCCCTTGAGGCCCGGTCCGAGCACCCCATCGCCGCCGCCATCACCCGCGCCGCGCGGGATCGCACTCTGTCCCTGCCCGATATCACCGGGTTCAGGGCCGTCACCGGCATGGGCGTGAGTGCGCGCGCCGGCACGCGTGAGATCAGCGTCGGCGCGGATCGCTTCATGGCACAACTGGGCGTGGATATCGCGGCGCTGTCACAGGCAGCCGACGAGATCGCGCAGGCCGGAGAGACCCCGCTGTTCGCCGCCTTCGAGGGGCGGATCGCTGCCGTCATCGGCGTGTCGGACCCCGTCAAGGACAGCGCCGCAGCCACCATCAAGGCGCTGCATGCCATGGGTCTGAAAACCGCGATGATCACCGGGGACAACCGCCAGACCGCGCAGGCCATCGCGCAGAAACTGGGCATCGACCATGTGGTCGCCGAAGTCCTGCCCGATGGCAAGGTTGCGGCCCTTGATGCCTTGCGCGGCGATGGCAGCGGGCTGGCCTTTGTAGGTGACGGCATCAACGACGCCCCCGCCCTGGCGCATGCCGATGTCGGCATTGCCCTTGGCACCGGCACGGATGTGGCGATTGAAAGCGCGGATGTGGTGCTGGTCTCGGGCGATCTGAGCGGTGTGCTGCGCGCCCTGACCATCAGCCGGGCGACGATGCGCAACATCCGCCAGAACCTTGGCTGGGCCTTTGGGTACAACACGCTGCTGATCCCGGTGGCGGCTGGTGTGCTTTATCCGCTCTGGGGGATCCTGTTGTCGCCGATGCTGGCGGCGGGGGCCATGGCGCTGTCCTCGGTGGCGGTGGTCAGCAACGCGTTGCGCCTGCGCCGTGTCGGCGCGGTGCCACCCCCGCCCGCCCCGCGCGCGGCGCATGGGCTGGCACAGCCGGCGGAATAAGGAAAACGGGGATGAACATCGGAGAGGTTGCAGAACGCGCCGGGCTGCCTGCCAAGACGATCCGCTATTACGAGGACATCGGCCTTGTGCGCCCCGCGCGCGACGCCAACGGGTATCGCGCCTTCAGCGAGGCGGATATGCATATGCTGATCTTCCTGGCGCGGGCGCGCGCCCTGGGGTTTTCCATCGACGAATGCCGCGCCCTGCTGGCCCTCTGGGAGGATCGCGCGCGCGCCAGTGCCGATGTGCGTGCCATTGCCAGCGATCACCTGGCCCGGATCGAGGACAAGATCGCCGATCTGCAGGCCATGCGCGATACGCTGTCCGAACTGGTGCGCTCCTGCGCCGGAGACGACCGGCCCGATTGTCCGATCCTGACTTCGCTGGCGGATGGTCAGTGAGGCTTGGTGCTTTCGGACTGCATCAGCGCCTCGACCTCGTCGATGGCTTTTTCGGCATCGTCGGGATCAAGTGAGGGTGCCGCGTAGCTGCCGTTGAACCAGCGCGCCAGATCCACATCCGCGCAGCGCCGCGAGCAGAACGGGCGGTACTTGGCATCCGTGGCAGACTGGCAGATCGGGCAGCTCATGTCAGAACCTCGCTCAGGGGGAGACGGGCGCGTTTGCGTTGCAGCTCATAATGGCCCAAAGGCGTCCAGCCTGCCAGAACCGTCTCGACATCATCGCCGCGAAAGGCCGCGCGCAGGGCATTTTCAAAGCTGCGCCGCTCTTTCTTGGGCATCGGGGCCAGATCCATCGTGATCTGCCCTCCCAGACCGCGCACCCTGAGCGCGCGCGGCAGGGCCTTGGCCGCCGCGATATTGGCCTTGAGCCCGGCGGCGAAACTGCCATCCGCTCCGGTGTTCACATCAACCGCGATCAGCGCGCGCGTTGCCTCGACATACATCGAGGCCTGCGCGCCCAGCGCGATATGGCTGGCGCGCGCAGCATCCAGCGCATCAAGCACGCCGTGGGTTTCGAAAACTCCGGGTTCCTGCGCCACGTCGGCCGGCGCGCTCCATTCGCGCCAGGCCAGTTGCCAGGGATCATCGCCGCGCAGCAGGACTTCGGGCGTGGTGCTGTCATCGGCCATCACAGTCTCGGCCATGGCGCGCATGTCGGCGATATCGGCGCTGACATCATCGGGATCGGCCTCGGCACAGGACGAGCGCAGGATCAGCCCCATTTCCGAGCCCTCCATTCCCTCATGAGCCAGTTCCAGCAGCGTGTCGCGCAGATCGTCATCCTTGATGCGGCGCGAAATGTTCAGACCCGGCGCATCCGGTGTGATAATCGCAAAGCGGCTTTTGAACAGCACGCGGGTGGTGACCGGGATAGCCTTGCCCGGCTCTCCAAAGCCCGTGACCTGCACGCTCAGAACCTCGCCCTGCGCGATGCCCTTGGCCTGGCGCAGATAGGCGGCACCATCGGGGGTCCTGAGAAACAGCCCACCCTGCCCCTTCACGGGGCGTTCGGCCACCGCGCGATAGATCGTGCCCGGCGCAGGAGCGTCGGTTTCCACCAGCAGATCATCCAGTTGACCATCCACCATCAAGGCCGCCGCCTGACGGTCGCCCAAGTGATCCAGAACGATGACGCGTCCCTTCATTTCATCCTCCAAACCGGATAGCCCGCAGCCTGCAACAGCCCCGCCGTTTCCGCCAAGGGCAATCCAACGACCCCGGTGAACGAGCCCGAGATCCACGGGATGAACGCCCCCGCAGGCCCCTGAATACCGTATCCCCCGGCCTTGCCCTGCCAGTCGCCTGTGGCCAGATAGGCATTCACCTCATCATCCGAAAGCCGCTTCATGCGCACCTGGCTGACCACATCGCCCTCCCACAGCCTGTCGCCCCGGCGCACGGCCAGCGCGGTGATCACGCGGTGACGCCGCCCCGACATCAGGTACAGAAACCGCGCCGCTTCACCCGCATCCGCAGGCTTGCCCAGAATGCGCCGCCCCAGGGCAACGGTGGTATCCGCGCACAAGACGATATCATCCGGCCCCGCAGGCACAGCGCGGACCTTTTCACGCGCCATACGGGCGCAATAGGGGCGCGGCAATTCCCGCGGCAGGGGCGTTTCGTCGATATCGGGCGCGCGGGTGTCATCGGCCTCGATGCCGATCTGTGCCAGCAACTCGCGCCGGCGCGGGCTGCCCGATCCCAGCACGAGACGCGGTCTGGTCTGCATCATTCTTTCTCCCTTGGTCCGGGCCCGGTCAGGCGGCGCGCCAGGCCGTTCGGCAACCCTGCGATCACGCTTTCAGATCGCGATAGCGGCTTTGCACTTCCAGCGATCCGCGATGCCGGATCCTGTGATCTTGGCTGACCCAGATCTCGCCCTGACATTGTGCGACCCAGCGGTGGCAAAACGAAAAATCCTCGGACAGCTCGTGCCCGTCCACGACGATCTTGTCGAAGGGCGTGATCATCTTGTCGAACACCCGCGCCAGCGCGGGATTGCCGCGGAATTTCTCGCGGTCGATCAGATCGGGCTGCCTGTCAAGCATCCGGTCAAGACAGGCGCGCTGAATCAGCAGGATACCGGTACCGCAGCGCCTGACCCGGACAAAGGGCGCGTCCGATACAGCGCCCGGATCGCCGACAAATCCGCAAGCCTCGGCCAGCGCACGCTCAAAGGGCTGGCCCGCCGCGCCATGCAAAGCCTTCAGATCGATTGTGCGGCGCGGATAGACCGCGCCCACCACCGGCCGGTTCAGCGCAAGCATGTCCGCAATCAGGTCCGGATCGAATCCCATGTCATCGTCCAGAAACAAAAGATGCGAGGCATCCGCCTCGTGAAAGTAGAACAACGACGCAAGGTAATTGCGAGCCACCACGATATCGGCATAGTCCACGCTCACAAGGTCAAAGGACACGTCAAGACGCGGGGCCGCCGTCAGCAGCCGGAACAGGCTTTCGGTCAGCGTCATGTCCGCCTTGCCGCCATAGCAGGGGATGGCGATGATCACCTTGCGCGTGGACGGCTGCGTCCTGCGACGCAGTCCAGCCGGTGCCGTCAACTGCCCCGAGACCCGTGTCATGCCGCGCGCCTGGGCGCGCTCCGGCCTGTCGTCTTGCGGCAGCGCTGCATCTCGCAGCGCTCTACTTGAAGCGATAGTTGATCCGACCCTTGGTCAGATCATAGGGCGTCATTTCGACCTGCACCTTGTCACCAGCCAGAACCCGGATACGGTTCTTGCGCATTTTCCCTGCCGTATGAGCGATGATTTCATGGCCATTCTCAAGCTCGACCCGAAACGTCGCATTCGGCAGGAGTTCCTTTACGACACCGGGAAATTCGAGCGTATCTTCCTTGGCCATGGTCTCTCCTTTACTCATCCGTCCGCCAATCTGCGAACGCGCTACTAAATGAGGCCAATCGGCCTGATTATCAAGGGCGATCTGCGCACAGTTTCACCGAAGTGACCGAATGGTGACGCGGCGTTTGTTCGTCCCAGTGCGTGCGATTGAGGACAACCCCGTCCCGGCGCACCTCGGCAATGGCGGCAAGATCCACCTCGCCATAGGTCCAGCCCGCCACTCCGATCTCGCCCACTGCCAGCACGCCGGTTGAGGGAAAACCGCGATCCGGCGGGCCGAAAATGCCGCCCGCGCCGGTATTTGTCTCCATCGCTTCGGACCATGCCGCATCCCCCACAACCGAGGACATGATCGACACGCACTGGCTTTCCAGAGCCCGCGCCATCGCGCCGATCCGCACGCGCCAGTATCCGGCCAGCGCTTCGGTACAGGAGGGTACAAGCAACAGATCGACCTCGGACAAGGCGCGCCCCAACAGGGGAAATTCACAGTCATAACAGATCAGAATGCCGATCCGGCCCAGATCGGTCTCGAACACCCGAAGCGGCCCGCCGGGGGCGACATCCCAATCCTCGCGCTCGAACCGGGTCATGATCTGCTTGTCCTGCACGCCCACAGCGCCCTCGGGCGTGATCAGGCGTGCGCGGTTGACGGGCCGGGGATCGCCCGCAGCAGGGCCCGAGGCGGCCAGGATATGCACGCCGTGTTCGCGCGCCAGTGCGGCATGCACCGCATCCGCCCGATCCAGCCGTTCGGCCACCGCATGTAGCGAGCCTTCCAGATCGCCCGCAATCTCAAGCCCGGCCAATGTGGCCAGTTCCATCGCGCCATATTCGGGAAAGACCAGCAACTCGGCCCCTGCCCCGGCGGCCTCGCCGACCCAGGCTGCAAGCTTGTCCTCATAGGCCTGCCAGTCGGGCAGGATATCCAGCGGATAGGCGGCGGCGGCAACTTTCATGTCGGTCTCTCCTGCGTCCTTGGGTGTTCTGGTCTTCACCGACGCCACGGACCCAAAGACCGTGGACGATATCCGCACTCAATCAGATCACAGCGCCCTGATCCAGAACTGAAGCGGTTTGCGGGTTTCACTGTCCTGCCCCAGATCCTTCCAGGAAAACTGCGCCACCGCACCGGCAAGCGGCGCATAGCCGCGCGCGCGCCAGAAGGCATCAAGCGGGCGATAGCCGGCAGGTCGGTCGGGATGATCCGCCGGGCGCTGCACCGCGCAAAACGCGCTGAAGCCAAAGCCCAGGGCGCGCGCATGCGCCTCGCGCAGATCAAAGAACCGATGCCCCACGCCCTGCCCGCGATAGCGGCTGAGCAGCACGGATTCCGCGCAGTAGAACACATCGTCCAGATCATATCCCTGCCCGTCGAAGGCGGCTGCGAAATCATCCGCATGTTCGCCCAAGGGTGCCCCGGTCGAGGCCCCCACCAGCGTCTCGCCGTCGAACGCCCCGACAAGGATCGCGCGATCGCTGTTGCGATAGGCCTCGAGATAGGCCCTCTCATAGGCCTGATCCCCATCGTAAAGATAGGGCCAGTCCCGAAACACCGCGATCCTGAGACCTGCCACATCGTCCAGCGCGGCCTCGAGCCGGGTGCCGGTCAGAACGCGGGTGTCGATCATGACACCTGCTTTACCCAATCGGCCAGGTTGTAATAGGTCGTGACGCGGGCAATCTTGCCATCCCTGAGATCAAAGAACGATCCCGCAGGCAGGCGATATGTCTGCCCCTTGGCTTCGGGCAATCCGGCATCGGTTTCCAGATAGGTGCCGTTCACCACGTATTCCGCCGCGGCCCTGTCGCCGTTCTCGAAGATCACCATATCCGTGAGAGTCTCGCGGTAGGTGCGGCTCATATGGGTGCAAAACGCCTCGAACAGGGCCTTGCCGGTGCGGATCTGCCCCTCGTTGACGTGATGGGCCACGTCCTCGGTGACACAGTCCAGCATGCCGGCGATGTCGCCCGCGTTGAACGCCTTGAAGTAAGCTTCTACGATCGTGTTCATGAAACCTCCGTGGGTGGACCCCATTTTTGCCTGAGCCTGGTGATGATCTGGTCCCGCGCCTGCCGGTAGGATGCCAGCTTGGCCTCGCGCGTCTCGCCCAGGCCCGTGGGGTCGATGATGGGCCAGTATTCCACCGCCAGATGATAAAACCGCGTCAGGTCCAGTGCGCGGCGCTGGGACGCGGGCGAGAGGGCGACCACCAGGTCGAATGAGCTGAGGTCTTCGCCCCATTGCTCCATCTCGTCGAACGAGCGCGAGCGGTGGCGGGCCAGTTCGACATCCATTTCCTGGCAGACCGCGATGGAAAAGCCGTCGATCTCCATGTCATTGTGCACGCCCACGGATTGCACATAGGTGCCGGTGCCATAGAACTTCTTCATGATGCCCTCGGCCATGGGCGAGCGGACTGCATTATGATCACAGCAAAACAGAACCGATTGTGGAAGCTTTTCGCTCACCTCAGCCCCCGAAATGCAGCACGCAAATCAGGGTAAAGAGCCTGCGCGCTGTATCGGTGTCGATCTCGGCCTTGCCTGCCAGGCGTTCCTGCAAAACGCGGCTTCCTTCGTTGTGAATGCCGCGGCGGGCCATGTCGATGGTTTCGATCTGGCTGGGAGGCATGGTCTTGACGGCTTCGAAATAGCTTTCGCAGATCTGGTAGTAATCCTTGACCACCTGGCGGAACGGGCTGAGCGAGAGGTGGAACTCGGCCGCCTTGTCATCCGCTTCGGTCAGCAGATCAAAGACCAGCCGCTTTTCCCAGATCGCCAGATGCATCTTGTAGGGGCCTTCGGGCACGGGGCGGTCGTCGCGCTTGGGCAGCACGAATGTATTGTCCTCAAGCAGATCGAAAATGGCGACCTTGCGCTCTTGTTCGATCTCGGGCGTGGGTGCGGGAAGGCCGCTGTCATCCAACTCGATTTCAATGATCCGCGACATGTCCATCACCTGTTCAACTTGTCCAATCTTGCCCGCACAGACAGGCCATGGGCCTGCAGGCTTTCGGATTGCGCCAACCGCTCCGCCGCGGGGCCAATAGCACGCAACGAATCCGGTGTCATCCGCGCCAGAGTGGTGCGTTTGAGAAAATCCATCACCGACAATCCCGACGAAAACCGGGCCGAACGCGCCGTCGGCAGCACATGGTTGGGCCCGCCGACATAGTCACCGATGGCCTCGGGGGTCCACTGGCCCAGAAAGATCGCGCCGGCATGGATGCACCGGGCCGACAGGGCGTCAGGATCGGCCACGCAAAGCTCAAGATGTTCGGGCGCGATGCGATTGGACAACCGCGCGGCCTCGTCCAGATCGCGCACGGTGATCACCGCGCCAAAGTCACGCCAGCTGGCACCGGCGATACCGCGCCGCTCGAGCCATTCCAGATTGGCCTCGACCGCGCGCGCCACCGCCTTGCCGAAATCGGCATCATCGGTGATCAGCAGCGATTGCGCGCTTTCGTCATGTTCCGCCTGGCTCAGCAGATCCAGCGCGATCCAGTCCGGGTCATTGTCGCGATCCGCGATCACCAGGATTTCCGACGGGCCGGCGATCATGTCAATGCCGACCTTGCCAAAGACCCGCCGCTTCGCCGCTGCAACGAAAGCATTGCCGGGGCCGGTGATCTTGTCCACCGGAGCAATCGTTTCCGTGCCATAGGCCAATGCCGCCACCGCCTGCGCGCCGCCGATGCGATAGATTTCATCGACACCGGCGATCTGTGCCGCAAGCAGAACCAGCGGGTTCACCACCCCGTCAGGCGTTGGCACCACAATGGCCAGCCGCTCGACACCCGCCACCTTGGCAGGCACAGCATTCATCAGAACTGACGAGGGATAAGAGGCCAGACCGCCCGGCACATAAAGCCCCGCCGCCGAAACCGGCGACCAGCGCCAGCCCAGCTCGGCCCCGGTCTCATCGGTCCAGCTTTGATCGGCGGGCATCTGGCGCAGGTGATAGGCGCGGATACGCGCGGCGGCCAGTTCCAGTGCGGCGCGATCCTCGGGCGTCACCATGGCGCAATGCGCGGCGATCTCCTCGGCTGAAAACGCCAGCGTCTGCGGCGTCAGTGTCAGCCTGTCGAATTTCTCGGTCAGGGCAATGACCGCGGCATCGCCGCGCGCACGCACATCGCAGATGATATCGGCCACCACGGCGTCCACATCTGGGCTGTCTTCGCGCTTGGCCCCCAGAAGGGTGGTGAAGCGCGCCTCGAAATCGGGATCGGATGTATCAAGAAACTGAACCATAGCGGGCCTTTATCTCAGAGGTGCAACAGGCTCAACGGTCAAGCATCCTGACGTAAAAGAAATCATCCTGCGCCACGCCGTCCAGAATGACCGCACGCGGCTGGGTGCCGTATCTCTCAAAGCCGTTGCGCTCATAAAACCGGATGGCGCGGGGATTGTCGGCGGCAACCGAGAGTTCAAGCTGACCCGCGCCGCGCTTGCGCGCCTCGGTGATGAGGGCATCAAGGAACACCTGCGCCGCGCCCGAACCCCAGTGAGCCTCGACAACGTAGAACGCGCCGATCTGCATGCGATGGGCGCAGGCCTCCTGTTGCATCGGAATCAGTGCCCCTATTCCGATCATCTCGCGCTCATGATACAGGCCGCGCCAGTTCCCCCCGGACAAGGCCGCACGATCCACCGAAGCGGGGCGCGCGCGCTGTTCGCCCGCTGTCGTCAGGAAGGCCGCCGGATAGCTTTCAAGCGCTTCAAGCCGCAAGCGTCGCCAATTGGGCTGATCGGCGGGGGTTAGCGTAACGACCTCATGCAGCATGAAGGTCATTCCCCATGGCTCGGGACCTTTCCAGACGGAGCCTTGTAGGGCCGTGTCATGTCACGCAGGGTCACATCAAGCGCCTCGACCTCCAGACGGATCGCCCCATCGCCGGCCAGCGTCAGCAGAACATGCCCGGAAGGTTCGTCGCCCGGCTCGAAGGTCACGGACAACAGCGACAGGACCGTATCACGGTCAGACCGGTCGATGCCCTGGCTGGACACGTTCAGCACGTTCTCGACCGCCAGCACCGACTGCACGCGTTCGGCCCCGTGGCGCGCCCGCCCGGTGTCTTCCCAGCGAAACCGGTTGATCAGCAGGCCAAAGCGGCGATCGCGCGGACGCCATGTCATCTCGGTGATGGGAAACACCGCGTCCTGCGCCAGGCTGGCGATGATGGTCAGATCCTCGCCGTCGAATGCCCCCAGATGGAGAGGGGCCTCGCGACCGTCTTCGAAAAGGGCGTCCTCGGTCACTGTTCGCGCACCCGCTCTATCTTGGCACCGACGCCGCGCAGCTTGCTCACCACATGCTCATAGCCGCGATCCAGGTGATAGACCCGGCTGACCACGGTGTCGCCTTCCGCCGCCAGCCCCGCGAGGATCAACGAGACCGAAGCCCTCAGATCGGTGGCCATCACCGGTGCCCCCTTGAGACGTGGCACACCCTTAACCCTGGCCGTGCCGCCCTGCACATTGATCTGTGCCCCCATGCGCATCAGTTCAGGCGCATGCATGAACCGGTTTTCGAAGATTTTCTCTTCCAGCACGCTGACCCCGTCCGCCGTGCACAAAAGCGCCATCATCTGCGCCTGCAAATCCGTGGGAAAGCCCGGGAACGGCTCGGTGGTGACATCGACGCTGCGAATGCCATTGCCATTGCGCGAGACCTTGAGGCCGCTGTCTGTTTCCTCGATATGCACGCCGGTCGCCTCGAGCTTCTGACAGAAGGCTTCCAGAAGATCGCGCCGCCCGCCCAGAAGTTCAACCTCGCCTCCGGCAATGGCCGGGGCCAGCATATAGGTGCCCAGTTCGATCCGGTCTGTCACGACCGGGTGGGTCGCCCCGTGCAAGCGATCCACCCCCTGAATGGTGATCGTATCGGTGCCCTCGCCCTCGATCTGGGCGCCCATCTTGCGCAGACATTGCGCCAGGTCGACGATCTCGGGCTCTTTGGCGGCGTTCTTCAGAACCGTGGTGCCCTTGGCCAGCGTGGCCGCCATCAGGGCATTTTCCGTGGCACCGACGGTGACGAAGGGAAACTCGACGATGCCGCCCCTCAGCCCGCCCGGTGCCTTGGCATGGACATAGCCGTCCTTGAGGTCCAACTGGGCCCCCATCGCTTCAAGCGCCTTGAGATGCAGATCGACCGGCCGTGCACCGATCGCGCAGCCGCCGGGCAGCGACACCACCGCATGCCCGTCCCGCGCCAGCATCGGCCCCAGCACAAGGATCGAGGCGCGCATCTTGCGCACGATGTCGTAATGGGCGGTGTGGTTGTTGATGTCATGGCTGGACATGGCGATGACCTGCCCGCCCTGAAGGCTGGTCACTTCGGCCCCCAGCGATTGCAGCAGCGCCGTCATCGTCTGAATATCACTGAGGCGCGGCGCATTGGTCAGCGTCAATGGCTCTTCGCTCAGCAAGGTGGCCGGCATCAGCGTCAGACACGCATTCTTGGCCCCTGCAATCGGGATTTGTCCCGAAAGGGCGCCGTTTCCTGTGACGATGATCTGGTCCATGACTTACCCTTTGTTGCCGCCTGATTTCTCTGCCTCGGCGCTGGCCTCACCTGCGGAACGCGCCCGGGCCTGAGCCTTGCGCCGTCCGAGGTTCGCTTTCAATGCCGCCTTGAGCCGATCTTCGCGGCTTTCCCCGGTTTTTCCGGGTTGTGCGGGAGGTGTTTTCTGCGCCATGCCCCCTCTCTATCTCACAGGGCCAAAGCCGTCCAGATTGCGCTTGCACGGATAGGGAATTGGGTTTAACAGGCCGCCCACAGTGCTGCTGTAGCTCAGAGGTAGAGCACTCCCTTGGTAAGGGAGAGGTCGAGAGTTCAATTCTCTCCAGCAGCACCATGAAAACCAATGACTGAGCAGAAAATCAGATCGCCAGATCAGGGCGATGGTTCAAAAACGGTTCAATTTGGCCGTTTCCACAAAAAGGCCCGCCAGATTGCTCCGACGGGCCGCGTGGGCCGTATCTGCAAGGGGTTTAGGCGATCAGCGCCGTCACCGGCAGGAACGTCAGCGCACCGCACACAATGGCCAGCAGCGCGCCGAGCGGCGTGATTGATGGAGCAGGCTGGATCACTATCACCGTCACGACCTGCGGCTCAGGCGCGGGATCAGGCTCGGGTGCAGCGCCGGGGAAGGGGATCACGTTATCCCTCATATACCTGTATCCTTTCTCTTTGAGAACGACGGC
>NZ_JBASXK010000139.1:0-5994 GCF_049276915.1 Aestuariivita sp.
CTGGCGAATGTGCTGTGACTGTCGCGGACCCCAGGGCAGCGTTTTCGCTCTTGCGAAACGCTCATGGCGCTTTGATATGGCTGTGTTCACACCACCTCCATCTGGCTGGCAGGTTGACGTGGTCCGGAACGCGCTATGTGCCATTGAATATGTGGAAAGGTCTACCGATGCGGCTGGTTTGCACTTTGTTGGCGATCGTCCTGTTGCTGCCCCTGTCTCAGGTTGCAGCCCAGGGGCGCGCAACGGCTGTGTCCGTGGCTCCGGTCGAGCAGCGCCTGCTGTCTGAAACCGTGCCTGTTTTCGCCGAAGTGACCACGGCCCGGGACGGTGCCGTGGCAAGCCGGGTGGCAGGCAATGTTCAGACCGTTCACGTTCTGGAAGGCACGCGGGTTCAAGAGGGCGATCCGATGGTCGAGCTTGATGATGAGCTGCTGCGAATCCTTGTTGCTCAATCCGAAGCGGAACTTGCGGTGGCCGAGGCCAGCATCTCGACCGCAGAGGTGCGCCTTGACCGTGCCATGACGACATTTTCAAGGATCGAAGCGCTCCGCGAGTCCTCGACCTTCAGTCAGGGCCGTTTTGATGACGCGCAATCGGACATGCTTGAAGCACGCTCCCAACTGGCCGAAGCGCAAGCACGGGTCAAAAGCACCGAGGCGCGACTTGTCGAGGCGCGCTATCAAATGGATCGCAGCACCGTGGTGGCTCCGTTCCCCGGTGTCGTCATCGAAGTCAATGTGATCCCCGGTGCCTTCATTGCTGCGGGCACGGCTGTTGTGCGTCTGCTGGACACCGAAGCCTTCGAGGTCGAGGCACGCGTGCCCGCCCGCTATGTCCGGTTTCTCCAGCCCGGTCAGAAGATGGAAGCCTCCACCGAAGAGGGAGACACCCTCACGCTGGAACTGCGTGCCATCCTGCCGCTTGAAGATCCGTCGACCCGGACGCGCATCGTGCGCTTTGGCGCGCCGGGGCTGGCAGAAGCCACCCTGGCTGCGGTTGGTCAGTCTGTGACCGTGCAGATCCCCGTGGGTGAGCCACGCCAGTTGCTGTCGGTTCCCAAGGATGCGCTTGTTCAGGGTCGGGGCGGCTGGATCGTCTATGTCGCTGTCGAAGGCGAGGCCCAGCCACGCCCGGTGACCTTGGGCCTGCCTGTGGGTGCGCGCTACGAAGTGCTGGACGGTTTGCAGGAAGGCGATCTTGTCGTTGTGCGCGGCAATGAACGTCTGAGGCCGGGCCAGGCGATCGCGCCGGAAACCGTGGACACCAACTGATGGACGTGATCCGCTATGCCATTGATCGGCCCGTTGCGGTTATTGCTGTCGTGGGGATGGCCATCCTGTTCGGACTGATCGCCTTGTCGCGCATTCCCATCCAACTGGCTCCGGATGTGCGCAAACCGATCGTTGTGATCGAAACCCTCTGGCCCGGTGCAGCCCCATCAGAGATAGAACGCGAGATCGTCAACCCGCAAGAGGAACAGCTGCGCGGCCTTGAAGGGCTTGAGATCATGACCTCGCGTTCGCGCACCGGCGAGGCCGAAGTCACTTTGGAATTCGCGGTCGGCACCAACATGAGCCAGTCTCTGCTATTGGTGTCCAACCGGCTCGACAGGGTGAGTGGCTATCCCGAAGAGGCCAATGAGCCATCGCTGAACACGTCCGGGTCGGATGATAGCCCCATTGCCTGGGTGCTGCTGACAGCGCGTGAAGGCAACACACGCGAAATTCCGACCTACGGCGACTTCGTCGACGACGTCATCAAGGACCGTATCGAGCGTATCGAAGGCGTGTCCGCGGTCAATGTCTTTGGTGGCGTGACACGCGAATTGCAGGTTGTTGTCGATCCGAGACGATTGTCACTCTATGGGCTGACCGTGCCTCAGGTCGTCCAGACCCTGCGCGCCGAAAACATCTCGATCTCTGCGGGAGATGTGGATGAAGGTAAACGGCGCTATGTCGTGCGCACCGAAGGCAACCTCAACACCGTAGAGGCGATCCGGGATGTGGTGCTGCGCTCGGGGGCGTTGAATGGCGGTATCGGACGGGTCCGTGTGGGTGATGTGGCCGAAGTGGCATTTGCCTACAAGGAGCCAACCTCAAGGCTGCGCTTCAAAGGGGAACCGGGTCTGGCCTTCAACATCGTGCGTGAGGCCGGTGCCAATGTGATCACCGTCATGGAAGAGATCCGCGGTGTCTTGGCTGAACTGGCCGAAGGGCCTGTTGCCGACGCCGGGCTGAACCTCGAGCAGGTTTATGACGAGACGATCTATATCAACGGCGCGATTGATCTGGTCACGCAAAACATCTGGATCGGAGGCGCATTGGCCGCATTGGTCCTGATGCTGTTCCTGCGCAGCGCCCGTGCCACCCTTGTTGTGTCGCTGGCCATTCCGGTCTCCATCGTGGCGACATTCGTGGTGATGGCGATTACCGGGCGCACACTCAACGTGATCTCGCTTGCGGGGATTGCCTTTGCGGTTGGCATGATCGTGGATGCGGCAATTGTCGTGCTGGAAAACATCTTCCGGCTGCGAGAAGAAGGCAAATCGCGTCGGGAAGCTGCCTATCTTGGGGCCAAGCAGGTTTGGGGTGCGATACTTGTGTCGGCTTTGACCACTGTTCTGGTGTTTGTTCCAATCCTGATCATGCAGCTTGAGGCGGGCCAGTTGTTCCGCGACATCGCAGTGGCGATTTCCGTATCTGTCCTGTTGTCGCTGGTCGTGGCTGTCACCGTCATTCCGGCGCTGGCCAGCCGTTTGCTGCGCAGCGGCGATCAGAAGACAATGCGCATCTGGGGGCTGGATCACCTGGCCTACGCGTTCCGGGATCTGGTGATGGCCTATGTGCGCATAACGGTGCGCTCACGTGTGATTGGCATTACCATGGTGTCTCTGATCGCGGGCGGAGCGGCTGTGGCCAGCTATACCAATCTGCCCCGTCTGGAGTATCTGCCCGAGGGCAACCGCAATCTGGTCTTCGGGCTGATCATCCCGCCACCCGGATACAACCTCGAGACGACGCAATCCATCGCCAAACGGATCGAATCCGTGGCCGAACCGCTTTGGGAGGCCTCTCCGGCGCTTGAGATGGAAGACGGTACGCCGACCATTGCCCATTTCTTCTTCGTGGCAACACCGGGCAACTCTTTCGTGGGGGCTGCTGCCACCGATGGTCAGCGCGCATCCGAGCTGATCCCCGTGCTGAGTCGGCCGATCTTTGCAGAGCCGGGCACATTCGGCTTCATGACCCAGCCGTCGCTGTTTGGTCGCGGGGTGGGCGGAGGCCGGGCAATCGAACTCAACATCTCGGGGCAGAACCTCGAGGAGATCCTGGCTGTTGCCGGGCAGGCTGCCGGGATCGTGTCCGAGCTTTTGCCACGCTCGGAAGGGCATCAGTTCCGCCCGATCCCCGGGCTTGAATTGGGCGCGCCCGAAGTTCGGCTTGTGCCGGACCGTCTGCGGCTGGCTGACGCGGGGCTCGACAGTTCCGGCCTGGCCGCGACCGTGGATGCGTTCAACGATGGTTTGCGCGTCGCCGAGATTACCGTGGGCGCAGAGCGCATAGACCTCGTGCTCAAGGGCGATCCGGTCATCAGCGAGGCCGCGCGGACCCAGGATATCGGCAACTATCCGGTGGTCACCCCAAGCGGACAGATCGTTCCCGTGTCAGCGCTCGCGGATGTGGTACTCACCGCAGGTCCTACCGAGATTCGCCACCGGGATCGCCTGCGTACCGTCACCCTTGAGGTTCGCCCCTCGGATGCGCTGGCGCTTGAAGAGGCGGTTGAACTTCTTGAGCGCGAAGTCGTCGATGTGCTGCAGGCACAAAACCTTGGCGATGACATCCGCCTGTCGGTCTCGGGCACCGCTGATCAACTCAGTCAGACCTGGTCGGCCATCCAGATCAATCTTGTCGTGGCGCTGATCATCGTCTTTCTGGTCATGGCCATTCTGTTTGAAAGCTTTGTTCTGCCGCTGGTCATCCTGATATCGGTGCCTGTGGCGGCAGCCGGTGGAGTAGGGGGGCTGGCGCTTCTGAACACCTATCAGGCCCAGCCGCTTGATATGCTGACGTTGCTTGGCTTTGTCATTCTGGTGGGCATCGTGGTGAATAACGCGATCCTGATCGTGCATCAGGCGCTCTATCATCTGCGCGAAGACCGCATGCAGCCTGGTGCCGCCATCGAAGAGGCCACCCGCAACCGTATTCGCCCGATTTTCATGTCCACGCTGACCAGCGTTATGGGAATGATGCCTCTGATCATTTTCCCGGGTGAAGGCTCCGAGCTTTACCGGGGGCTGGGTGCCGTGGTGGTCGGGGGCTTGTCCATGTCTGCCTTTCTGACGCTTCTGACCGTGCCGCCATTGCTCAAGCTGTGCCTGCGGGCACCCGAACCTGACGAGGTCATGTCGGAAGGTCTCAGCAAAGCCTGATATGGCTGCGACATTGATTGAACAAAAGATCCGCCTTGCCGGGTCCGATCTTGAATGCCCGCCGGTTGCCTGCCTGACTGCCCCGAATACGGGATTTTGCGCCAGGGGCGTTTTCGGCACTCTGGTCGCAAGACAATCCGATATTTGGCAGTCTTTTCAGGCGATCACCCGGGTCAGCTCTGTTGCGTTCACGAATATACATCTGTTAGCCTTTGAGTTCTGGGAAATGGGCCTCTGGGGTGCCGTATTGGTACTTACGGGTTGGCCTTTGCAAACATGGGGGTGTTTGACGATGAAATTTCTTGCCACTACCGGGGCTGCGCTGTTGCTGTCCTGTCTGTCCGTTTCAAGCGTTGCGGCGGACTCACTGAAGCGGATTCCAACCAAGCCGGGAGCCGTACCCAACGCCATTACGATCAGCTGTTTCCGGGGCCCGTCCAGCACGGTGATCTGGGATCGCCCGAATGCCGTGTTCATTCATGATCTGGTGCGGATCGGCTATACCTTTCCCGAAGCACATGCGATCGGTGAACGGATTTGCCGGGACGAATATGGTCTGGGTCAACACGGCTACATGAGCAGCTCGCTGCAGCAGATCATCGCAACGACGCCACCGACAAACTGATCCGGAACATGGGCAGGCTGGGATGAGCGGCCTGCCCATTTCGAGTGATTGATACAACCAAACCCGAGCTTCGGGCTTGCCTTGCCGTCATTCATGCCGCCGATCGCTTGCGGGATGCCTTGATCGACGCAAGTCATCCGCATGGTCAGGGCAAACCGGGTCGTGATGGGACAATCAATGTAGCCGTCAGGATCGCGAGCGAAATCGGCCAGGTCAACTCGGCCTCGATCAACTCGGGTGTGATCGTGCTGCCGATTTGCGCGCCGATGACCAGACAGATGATATCGCGCAGGCGCGCAGGTAGCGAAGAAGCTTTCACACATAGCGTTGTCGTAGCAATCTCCGACCGATCCCATCGATGGGCGCACGCCCATTTCCTTGCATCGCAGGCCGAAGGCCACGGATGTGTATTGCGATCCCTGGTCGCTATGATGAATGACACTATCAGGCTTGCGCTGTGTGACAGCCATGTTCATCGCATCGATGACAAGCTGGGCTTTCTGATCATTGCCCATGGCCCAGCCGATAATACGACGGCTGAAGGCATCTAACACGACCGCCAAGTAGAGAAAGCCTGCCCAGGTCGGCACATATGTGATGTCTGCGACCCAAAGCACATTGGGTGCATCAGCATAGAAGTTGCGGTCGACCAGATCACTTGCAGGCCGGGCCCTTGGATCCCGTTTTGTCGTGACCACGAACTTGCGGCGACTGACGCCCCTCAAGCCCTTGGCCTTCATCAACCTCTCGATGCGTTTGCGACCGACCTGAACGCCTTCTTCGGCCAGTTCAGCGTGGATGCGCGGCGCACCATAGGTTTGTTTGGATGTCTCATGGATGGCCGCGATCCGGTCGGTTAGCGCGCCATCGGCAACCTGCCGGATACTGGGCGGGCGGCTGTGATAGGCATAAAACCCGCTGCGGGAGACGCCCAAGG
>NZ_JBASXK010000140.1:0-8955 GCF_049276915.1 Aestuariivita sp.
GACCATGGCAGCCCCAACACCGGCAATGATCCACAGGGGCACCCGTGCATGCCGCTGGCCACGCGCCAGAACGACCGGCAGCCAACTTGGCGAGAGCGAAGTCTGAGGGCGCGGCAGCGTCGCGCGAAACCGTCTGTAGAGATCGGTTCTGAGGTTCGTCAACGCCAGCGCTCCGTCCGGGGCGGTGCGGTATTGCCCTTCAAAACCCAACGCGAGACAGGCAAACATCAGCTCAAGCGTGTAAGACCGTTGCGCAGGATTGCCTGACAGACGGTGCAGGCGGGTAAAGAATCCGACGCCCGGGTTCGGGTCGCCAAACAGCTGGTGCGTCAGGCCATTGCTTCTCCAATAGGCGACATCCGCACCCGGCAGGTTCTGCGCGATGTCATCGCAGGTCGCCGCAAGCGCATAGGCCGATGCTGCAACGTCTTCCTCAGGGGCGCGGGCGGACCGCGCATCGCTTTGAAATCTGGTGAGCGCGCGCGACAGATGTTCGCGCAGTTCGATCTTGTCCATCTCGACCAGACCGGTGCGCAAAAGACCCAACAGCCCCAGAAGATCATCAGCAGCTGCAAGAACAGGGTTTGTCGGCCGAACGACCGCGCGACCGCCACTGTTTACCGCTTCAGCAAGCGGGATCTGCATCGTGGACACCGGCATAAGGTCAACCGGGCGGGGGGCCAGAACCGTCCGCTCATCGTCGTTCTGCACCTGGGGATTTACGCGCGGTTTGGGCCGAGACGCGGATGGAACAGAAGACTGTCCGATTACAGTCCTGTCGTCATCCTCGCTCCCCATATCAATACCGCCTGGGCGTCAGGCCAACGGCACCAAATGGCCGCGTTTGCAGACTTGAATTCATCTTCCTCTGCTCACTTTCTGTGGCCACTGGTCCTTGATCGGGACACGGACCAGCCAGCCTGTGAAAGCCTAAAATAACTTTGGCGATTACTTTGCGACTAAGTCTGCCTTGCGTCAAGTTTACCGCCACACCCGCCAATCAGGCAGATTGACCCGCCGCAAACTTGCAACGCTTGCATCACGTGAAGCGATCGGTGCAGGCAGCAGGCCCTCAGACCATCCACCACCGTTGCGAGATACGGCCGTCATCAAGGGGCGCGCGGGATCCGATATGTTTGGGGACCCCAACGCCCTGACGTGCCGCCAGATCAACATGATCGGCTCCGGGATGCAGGATCAGGGCCGCCGTATCCCCCAGCCCTTCGGCCTGAGGCAGGTCAGCCACATCGACATAGCCATCCCGCAGCGCCTCGGCGCGCACGGCAGGATCCGGGATCACGGCGATCTCGACCTCGTCAAACCAGCCGGCCTGACCATCCTTGTAGTGGGGCTGCACACGCTGGCCCAGGAAATGCCGCTCACCCTGATAACGCTGCACGCGATAAAGACCCGTGCCCACGGGAGTTTCGCTCTCAATACCGGCGGGCAGCATGACCATATGCGGATCAGCCAAAAGATAGGGCAGTTGCGGGTTCGGTGCGTCAACGCGCAGGCGCAACTGATGGTCGGCCAAGACATCCATATCCGCCGCAAACCCATGAACCTGCAACGACAGCGCCGCATCTTCGGCTACAAACGCCCGCCCGTCGTGGAAATGCACCTCAGCACGTAGATTCAAAAGCCAGTCGCACCCCTGGGCATCACTGCTCCAGGCGCTGGCAAGTTCACCGCGCAGCAACCCATCCGGGCCAACCTCTGTCAGGGTATCATAGACCGCACCACGCACAGCCGCATCAAAGCGCGCATCGGCACGCGGCACTGCCAGACGCAGTCGGCCACCACGTCGCGGTGCCGCCTCAAGCGACACACCCGTCGCGGCCAGCAAGGCGGCAGCGGCACCAGAGGTGAACAGTGCACGGCGATCAAGTCGGGACATCACAGCACATCCTCTGCGATCTGATCCATCGTGCGCACAAGCTCGGCACTGATTCCCGGCTCGGACAGCGCGTGACCGGCATTGCGGATCATCTTCAGCTCACAGGAGGGCCAAAGCTCTGCCAGCCGATAGGCCGAGCTTGGCGGGCAGATCATGTCATAGCGCCCCTGCACGATCACGCCGGGAATATGCGAGATCCGCCCCATATGGGCCAGAAGCTGACCGTCAAACTCCAGAAAGCCGCCATTGATGAAATAGTGATTCTCAAGCCGCGCAAAAGCGCGCGCATAATCCCCCGGGCTGTCGCCGGAAGACCCGTTTGAATGAATGGACGCCAGCGCGTTTTCCCATGCAGACCATGCCCGGGCATACCGCGTTTCCTGAGACAGATCGCCCGAGAACAACCGCCTATTATAGGCCGCGATCAGATCATCATGTTCGTCCGTCGGGATCATCGAGGCGAAACGCGCCCAGGTTTCCGGCCAGAACTTGCCCGCACCGCCACCATAAAACCAGTCCAGTTCGGCCTTGGTCATCAGGAACACGCCGCGCAGAATGATGCGCATCGCGCGATCGGGATGGGCCTGCGCATAGACCAGAGACAGCGTTGCGCCCCAACTGCCTCCAAAAACGCACCAACTGTCTATGCCAAACGTGCGGCGAATCTTTTCGATGTCGCCCACAAGATGCCATGTCGTGTTATGCGCAACCGAGGCATGAGGCCGTGAACGTCCGCACCCGCGCTGATCAAACAGAATCACCCGATAGACCTTGGGATCAAAATACCGCCGCATCGCAGGGCTGCAGCCGCCACCCGGACCACCATGCAGCACAATAACCGGGATACCGTTGGGTTCCCCGCATTGCTCGACATAGATCTGATGACCATCGCCCACGTCCAGCATCCGCTGATCGAAAGGATCGATCGGCGGATACAGATACTGAACTGCGCGCTTTTGGTCCGAGAATTTGTCCATTACTGACCTATATAGATCGAAGATGACAGAAGAGCATATGGAGACAGGAATGCAAGCGCAACAATCCACCGTCGATCCGGCAGAAATCGCAAAATTCGAGGCGATGGCAGCCGAATGGTGGGACGTGAACGGCAAGTTCAAGCCGTTGCACATGCTCAACCCATGCCGTCTTGATTACATAACAACCCAGATCGCAGGAGAGTTTGACCGCGATCTGAGCACCTCGAAGCCCTTTGCGGGATTGCGTATTCTTGATATCGGCTGCGGCGGCGGGTTGCTCTGCGAACCCATGGCTCGACTGGGTGCAGATGTGGTCGGAGCAGATGCGGCCGAGCGCAACATCCCCGTCGCGCGGGTTCACGCCGAGCAATCGGGCCTCACGATTGATTATCGCCATACCACCGCCGAAGACATGGCCGCGGCCAAAGAACAGTTCGATATCGTGCTGAACATGGAAGTGGTCGAACACGTGGCCAACCCGCTCAGCTATCTGACCGCATGCCGTGAGTTGCTCAAACCCGGCGGTCTGCATATCTGCTCGACGATCAACCGCAATCCGAAAAGCTTTGCCATGGCGATAGTCGGGGCAGAATACGTGATGCGCTGGCTGCCGAAGGGGACCCATGAATGGTCAAAATTCATAACCCCGGACGAGCTGTTTGATCTGATGAGGCAGGCCGGGTTGAATCCTGTCGATCGCAAGGGATTCGTGTTCAACCCGGTGACATGGAGTTGGAAAATCTCGGACCGGGATCTGAGCGTGAACTACGTCACCGCATCGCTCAAGCCCAGCTAGTCCGAGCTTTCCAGCTTGCCGCGCAACTCGCGCAGGATGGGCAGTACGGCGCGGACTTTCTCTGTGCCCAGATCTGCGACCATCTCATTGAGCATTGGCGTTATCGTAGAGATCGCCTGGTCGCGCGCCCTGCGGCCAGCCGGGCTGATGGCCACCATTTTGCGTCGCGCATCATCCCAGTCGGGGCGAACATGAACGTATCCGGCCCATTCCAGTTTCGACAGCGTGTTCGTCATCGCGCCCCGGGTGACATGGAACGTATTGGCCAGTTGCGCAGGCGAGCGTTCCTGTCCCGTAAACGCCAAGTGATTCAGAACCGAGAAATGCGAGATCTCCATTCCCTTGGGCAACACCTTGCTCAACCGATTGCGCAACAGCTGGTCGGCGGTCAGAATCTCACTGAACAAAGTGACGGCAAGAGCGCTGTTGTCATCTGGCATTTACGGATCTTTGAATGGTCTCACATGTGTCAGCGAGGGTACTTTGTGCCGCGCGTCCTCTATGGATGTATCATCCAAATCGAAAAAGTGAATGCCGCGCTCTGTCCCACCATCGACCAGAACCTCTCCCCAGGGCGATATCACCATACTGTGCCCGTATGTGCGCCGTTTCCTGCCATCTGTATTCGGATGCTCTCCGGTTTGTGCCGGTGCCAGCACATAGCACCCGTTCTCGATCGCCCGCGCCCGCAAAAGCGCCTCCCAATGAGCCGCCCCCGTGACCGGTGAAAATGCGGCCGGCACGGTCAGAATGCGCGCACCGCTCTGGACCAGTTTCTGAAAAAGGTGCGGAAAGCGGATGTCATAGCAGATCGTCATCCCCACCAGGCCAAAATCAGTCTGTGCAACAACCGCCCGATCGCCGGGGCGATAACCTGCGGACTCGCGATAGGTCTCCTGCTTGGTGACCTGCACATCAAACATGTGGATCTTGTCATACCACGCAACGATGTCGCCTTGAGGATTGATCATGAAAGACCGGTTGGCAAAGCGCCCATCCGCATCATCGGTCTTCAGTGCCAATGATCCGATCAATAGCCAGACGCCCAGCGCCCCGGCCTGCGCGCGCAGGGCAGCCAGCGTCGGATCATCGGCCTCATGTCGCAGCACGTTCAGCTGACGTTCCCGGCTGGAGGACACGCAGTTTGTCACCTCGGGTGTAAGTATGAACCCTGCGCCACCCTCGGCGGCCTGCGCAATCAGCGCCTGGGTTTCAATCAGATTGGCTTCGGGATCATCACCCGATGTCAGCTGAACCAGCGCGCCGCGCATCATGCGCCCAGCAAGCCGTCCAGCTTGCCCGCGCGTTCCAGCGCATAAAGGTCATCGCAGCCGCCCACATGCGTGTCTCCGATGAAGATCTGGGGGACGGTGCGGCCGCCATTGGCCCTCTGGATCATTTCGGGTTTGCGATCCGGGTCCGCCCAGACGTCTATCTCGGAAAAGCTGACGCCTTTTTGCGACAACAGCCGCTTGGCGGCATGACAGAACCCGCACAGAGGCGATGTGTAGATTTCGACCGGTTGCATCGTGCATGAACCCCTTTGGAATAGTCTCTTTGTCGGGGATTTAGACGTCCTTTGCAACGCGCGCCAGCGTCAGCACGAAAACGTCACGACATCCGGCGTCTTGGCAGGCATGCGTCGCCGCGGACAGTGTCGCTCCCGAGGTCATGACATCGTCGATCAAGAGAACAGGCCGCCCGGCGATTCGGTGACGACGACGCGGGTTGATCACCATCGCGCCCTCAAGCAAACCAAAGCGATCAGCGACGGTTTTGTGTTCCAGAGGTTGCGTGCGCTTGCCGCGCAGCAAGAGATCCGGGCACATGGCGTATCCGGTGCGCTTTGCCAGTGCCTGAGCCAGCGCTGCAGACTGATTGAAAGTGCGCGTGAACAACCGGGTCCAATGCAAGGGAACCGGCGCAATCAGCATGTTTTCCTGAAACAGGGGCTTGCCGGCCCGCTCCATCCATTGTGCCGCCATCAGGGCAACATCGATCCGCCCGCCATGTTTCAGCGACATCACCATCTGGCGACCCGCATCCCGATAAAGCATCACAGCCCGCCCCGCTGCCCATGGTCTGGGAGCTGCAAGGCAGTCATCGCAGGACACAGGCCCACCCTGCGATCTGCCCGGAAGCGGTAGGCCGCAAAACGTACAGGCCAGCCCGACGATGAACGGCGTTTTCCCCCAACACGCGCCGCATAGCCCGAAATCCGAGGCAACCATGCCTCCGCAGCCGACGCAGCGCGGTGGGAATATGACCCCAAGCGCTGTTTGAAACTTGCCCTGAATCACCTTATTTCTGCCTTCATGGCTGAAACACCTCCCTTAGTTGACCGCACCGCGCTCAAGCTGCATCGCGCCCGGGCGCAGGTTCAGGAGTTGTTCCTTCACAGCGCCGCATTGGACGAGGTTCAGGATCGCCTCTCCATGGTTAACAAGGTGTTTACGGATATCGCCATAGTGACACCCTTTCCCCAGATATGGGCAGAGGCCTATCCCGATGCGACGACCATCCTGGATGACGATACGCTGGCGCTGAACAGCCAGAGCTTTGATCTGGTGATCCACGCCATGTGCCTGCACTGGGCAAATGACCCGGTCGGCCAATTGATACAATGCCGCCGTGCCCTGCGTCCTGATGGGCTGAACCTGACCATCTGTCTTGGTTCGCAAACCCTGACCGAGCTGCGTTCGGTCCTGGCCGAAGCCGAAATTGCCCAGCGCGGCGGTCTGTCGCCTCGGGTGCTGCCCATGCCGGAAATCCGTGATCTGGGAGGTTTGTTGCAGCGCGCTGGATTCGCCCTGCCCGTCGCGGACAGCGCGCTTTTGACGGCGCAATATCGCGATATGTTCCACCTGATGCATGATTTGCGCGCAATGGGCGAAACGAATGCTCTGGCCGCGCGGCTGCGCACGCCCAGCAGCCGCAGCCTGTTCGCGCAGGCCGCCGCTTTGTATGAAGAACACTTCGGAGGTGACGGCACCCTGCCGGCAAGCTTTGAAATGATCTCTTTGACCGGCTGGGCACCGTCTGCGTCCCAGCCCCAACCCTTGAGGCCCGGATCCGCACAAGCACGGCTCGCGGATGCGTTGAATACAGCAGAAACCAAGCTCTCGGATTGACCATCGCTCAAAAGCGTTTATCTGACCCCCAAGCGACCCAATCGGATGCCACAATGCTTGATGCCACAAAAGATGCCGTATGTCCTGCCCACGCCCCGGCCGCGCACCCGCGTGTGCCCGCAGCCAAAGTCGGGATTCTTCTGGCCAATCTGGGCACACCTGACAACTATGACTACTGGTCTATGCGCCGTTATCTGAACGAGTTTCTGTCGGACAAGCGCGTCATCGACTATTCCGCGTGGATCTGGCAGCCGTTGTTGCAACTGATCATCCTGACCAAACGCCCCTTCAGTTCGGGTGCTGCCTACAAGTCCATCTGGAACGAGGCAGATGGCGAGAGCCCGTTGATGACGATCACGAAGCAGCAAACAGCCAAGATCAAGAAGGTTATGCATGATCGCCACGGTGACCAGGTCATGGTCGACTTCTGCATGCGCTATGGCAACCCGTCGACCAAGTCCAAGGTCCGCGCCATGGTCGAAGCCGGCTGCACCAAGATCCTGTTCTTTCCGCTATACCCGCACTATGCCGGGGCAACCTCGGCGACCGCGAACGATCAGTTCTTTCGCGCATTGATGGAAGAGAAATGGCAGCCCACGACCCGCACGGTCGAGCCGTATTTCGAGCATCCCTTGTACATCGAAGCGCTCGCGCAATCCATTGAACGCGCTTACCGCACACTGGAGACGCGGCCAGATATACTTGTGTGCTCGTATCACGGCGTGCCCAAGCGGTACCTGATGGAGGGTGACCCCTATCACTGCCAGTGCCAAAAGACGACGCGTCTGTTGAAAGAGCGTCTTGGCTGGGACGGCACGCAGATTACAACCACGTTCCAGTCCCGTTTCGGACCGGAAGAATGGCTTCAGCCCTACACCGTGGAAGAAGTCGCAAGACTGGCGGAAAGCGGCAAGAAGAACATCGCCGTATGTGCACCGGCATTCTCATCGGACTGCATCGAAACGCTTGAAGAGATCAACGAAGAGATCAAGGAAAGCTTTGAAGAGGCCGGTGGCGAGCATTTCACCTATATTCCCTGCCTCAACGACGATGACGCGCATGTGACGGCCCTGTCAGCCGTAATCGACGACAATCTCAAAGGCTGGATCGGCTGAACGGCAACGCTCAGGTCTGAAAACGAAAAAGGCGGTGGAAATCCACCGCCTTTTCCTAACTTTGCCGTTGAACGACTTAGTTGCTTGCAACAGCAGCTGCGATCAGAACAACAATCAGCAGCGGCAGCAGGATACCCTGCGACGAACCACCTGTTTCTTCCACGATCAGCGGTGCTTCCACGACTGGCTCAGACAGGTTGCCTGCATAAGCGGTCGAAGCAGCAGCAGTCAGAGCAGCGGCGAGAACGAGTTTCTTCATGTTAACCTCCAGAATTGGCACGGATCGACAGCACAAACCGTGCACCTAAGACTTACCTCGTAATGGTTTTGTAATCAGCATTCTGATGTGAATGCAATTGCTTGTTGGACAAACTGACCCTAGCCGCGGAAAAATGTCGTCAATTTAGCAACACTTGCGGCGCAATCCGGGTCGCTGTTGGGAATTCCGCTAAAGTCTCGTTGAAATCCCCGGCCGGGCTGAATGATGGTTGCCAGCCGCATTTCCGCCTATCCAAGATCCCATGATTTCGTCACACGCCAGAGTTTGGCAAAAACCGTCGATTTCCAAAAGGTTATCCTGTCGCCGGTAACGGTGCCACAAACCAAGGAGGGTGACGAGCACCGCGAGGCGCGCGCAACTCGATCAACACGCATCGCGCGAACCTGCCAAGCAAGACATGCGATCGCGCGCACCCGGGCGCGACACGCTCGGCGTTGACCCGGATACCGTCGTCTGCCTGATTGGTGGATCAGCGGCGGTGCTGTCACCCCACGATCGGATGTTCTGTCCTGATGGATTTCCATTTTCGGCATTGTTTTGCGTATGATATGGTCCGAAAGCCTCAATCACACAGCAAACGGGACTCTACATGGCACTTAACGGATTTGTGGGTTGGACTGGCAACGCCGGACAGGGTATCAGCAACACCGAAGTTGGCAGAGGTCTGATTATGGTGCGTTTGGTTTCACTGCTTTTGATTGCGGTACTGGGTCTTTCGGCTTGTAGTGCTCCGAGCAATGTCAGCACACAGTTGGCCGC
>NZ_JBASXK010000141.1:0-18704 GCF_049276915.1 Aestuariivita sp.
GTGCATACCGAACACGGTGACATTGATTGCGACATCGTGGTGAACGCCTGTGGCTACAGGGTGAATGAAGTGGGCGCGATGATGGGGGTGCACCATCCCGTTGCGTCGATGGAGCATCAGTATTTCATCACCGAAGACATTCCAGCTATCGCCGCGGCAGGGCACCGGATGCCGCTGCTGCGCTGCCCGATCTCGGATTACTACTCGCGTCAGGAAAAAGGCGGGTTGTTGGTCGGCTTTTATGAGCAGGACTGCCGGACATGGGGGATGGACGGGATCAGCCCGGATTTCTCGAATGATCTGTGCCCCGACGATCTGGACCGCGTCATGGACGTGCTGGGGGGCGCGTTCGAGAGGATGCCCGCGCTTATGGAGGTGGGCATCAAGCGGGTCGTGAATGGCCCGATCACCTATACGATCGATGGTGCCCCGATGGTTGGCCCGATCCCGGGCAAGCGCAACGCCTATTGCATCACTGGTCTGCGTGCGGGCCTCGGCGAGGGTGGCGGGCATGGCTGGCTGCTTGCCCAGCAGATCGTTCAGGGCGAGGCGTGCTATGACACCTGGGTGATCGACCCGCGCCGCTTTACCGGCCATGCGAATGTCGAACTGACCGCCCTCAAGGCCATCGAGGACTATCAGAACGAATTCCGCTTTCATTTCCCCCATGAGCACCGCCCCGCGGGGCGGCCTGCCAAGACGACACCGCTCACGCCCATCATGGCCGCCGAGGGTGCAGAATTCACGGTGGTGAATGGCTGGGAACGTGTGGATTACATCAAGCCCACACCCGATTTTCACCCCAGCCCAAGCTTCAATTTCGATGAGACGTTCGAGGTGATTGGCGCAGAGGTGCGCAATGTGGCTGAAAACGTAGGCCTCGCAGAGGTCAACGGCTTCAACCGGATCGAGATCACAGGCGCTGACAGGCACGGTTTTCTGGATCGGATGTTTTGCGGCACCGTCACCAAACGCGATGGCCGCGTGGGCTTGGGATACTTGCTGAATGCCCATGGGTGCATAAAGGGAGAGGCGACGGTGGCAAACATTCCCGCTTCAGACCGAGGCCCTGCGCGGGTCTGGTACGGGTCGGCAGCCGCAAGCGAATTCCACGACATGGACTGGCTGAGCGCGCAGCTGAACCCCGATGAAGACGTCCAATTGCGCAGTCTGACCAACGATCAGACGATCCTTGTTCTGGCCGGGCCAAAGGCGCGCGCCGTACTGTCGGATTGCGCCCGTGGCGACTGGTCGAAAGAAGCCTTTCCCTGGCTGTCGGTGCGCGAATGCTTCATCGGATTTGCGCCCGCGACTGTCATGGGTGTCAGCTTTTCGGGCGAATTGGCCTATGAGATCCATGTTCCCAATGCCTCGCTTTATGCGGCCTATCTGGCCCTGCGCAAGGCGGGGGCTGCGCAGGGGTTGAAACTGTTTGGCGCGCGCGCGGTCGAGTCGATGCGCATGGAAAAAGGCTTCCTGCATTGGAAGGCCGAGCTGATCACCGAATTCGATCCATTCGAGACTGGCCTTTCGCGGTTTGTGAAGCTCGAAAAGGGCGATTTCGTCGGCAAGGACGCGCTGATCAAGCGACAAGCCAACGGTGCACGCAAACAGCTGGCAACGCTCAGGATCGACGCCACCCATGCACCGGCTCATGGTGGAGCGTCAGTGATGCAAGGCGACAGGGTCGTGGGCACCGTCACATCGGCTGATTGGGTGCATCGGGTTGGTATGAACCTTGCATATGCCTTTATCGACCCGCCTCTCGCGCGCGTTGGCATGCTGGTTCATATCGACATCTGTGGCGATCTGGTCTTGGCCGAAGTCATTGCGCCATCGCCATACGATCCAACATTCGAGCGAATGCGGAGCTAGACTGAGCGGCGGGTATTGTTGCAAACACTCAATGGCTTGGTGTGTTCAAAGAAGTGTTTGCCACCCGCCGCTCGGTCATCGGCTTACGTGGTCAAACCATGAAAACAGGGTTCTTGCCATCGGTGATCAGATCACAGGCAACGCGGTGCCCTTCGCCGTGATCGGCAAGCTGCGGCTGCGCCCCGGTGCACTGCGGTTTTGCTGCCGGACAGCGTGATGCAAAGCGACATCCTGCCGGCAAATTCAGTGGATCAGGGGGATCCCCCGGGATCAGGATGCGGCGCGCATTGCGGCGTATGTCCGGATCAACAGAGGGGACTGCCGACAACAAGGCAGCCGTGTAGGGATGAAGCGGGTTGTTGAACAGCGAGAGCCTGTCGGCATGTTCAACCACCTTGCCCATATACATGACGGCGACGCTGTCACACATATGCTGAACGACGCCAAGATCATGGCTGATGAAAACATAGGTCAGCCCGAACTGGGCTTGCAGACGGCGCAAGAGATTCAGAATCTGAGCTTGAACGGCCACATCGAGCGCGGATACGGGCTCGTCGCAAATGATCACATCAGGCTGTGTGCTGAGCGCGCGCGCAATGCCGATACGCTGACGTTGACCGCCGGAAAACTGGTGGGGGAACAGGCGCTTTTGTTCCGGGCGCAAACCCACGGCTTCGAACAAACTGTCAACGATTTTCTGTTTTTCTGCCTCGGACTTGTCCGTCAGGCTGTCCAGAGGTTCGCGCACGATGTTCTCTGCCCGCTTGCGCGGATTGAGCGACGAATACGGATCCTGAAAAATCACCTGTACCCTGCGCCGCATGTCTTTCAGCTGGTCTCCCCCGAGGGGCAGGATATCCTGGCCATCCAGCAAGACCTGACCAGAGATTTGCGCGCTGACAAGCCGTGCAATGGCAAGGGCTGCGGTGGTCTTGCCCGATCCGCTTTCTCCTACAATCGCAAGCGTTTCACCCTTGCGGACCGTGAAAGACACATCATCGACCGCTGTCAGAAAATGCTTGTTGCCCCAGCCGGCACCCTTCTTGCGCACCGGAAACCGGACTGTGAGATTGCGGATATCCAGAAGCGGCGACATCACAGGTCCTCCGCATGCCAGCAGGCCGAGATCTGATCTGCTGAAACCGGGTTTTCCGGTGGGCGCATTGTCCGGCACTGATCGCTGACCCGCGGGCAGCGCGAGGCGTAAAGACAACGATCCTGCCCGAACTCGGAGATGCTGGGGACGATGCCGGGGATCTCGGTCAACTCATGACGCTCAGCGGTCAGATTGGCCATGATATGCGGCACGCAGGAAATCAGCCCTTGCGAATAGGGATGCCGGGGATGGCTGATGACGGTGTCGACCGCACCTTCTTCAGCCTTGCGGCCTGCGTACATGACAATGAGGCGATCAGCCATCTCGGCAACCGCGCCCATGTCATGGGTAATCATGATGATCGAGGTGCCCGTCTGTTTGCGCAAATCGCGCAGCAGATCAAAGATTTGTGCCTGTACGGTGACATCAAGCGCCGTCGTCGGTTCATCCGCGATCAGGATCTTGGGCGAACAGGCAAGCGCGATGGCAATCATCACGCGTTGGCGCTGTCCGCCGGACATTTGAAAGGGATAGTCGTTTACGCGGCTGCGCGCATTGGGAATGCGGACCGCATCGAGCAGTTCAACCGCCGTATCGAGTGCCGCCCTGTGCCCGAGGTTTTGATGCGCGCGCAAGACCTCGGCAATCTGTTCGCCCACGGTATAGACCGGGTTCAGCGATGTCATCGGTTCCTGAAAGATCATGCTGATCTGATTGCCCCGGATGTCACGCAAACGAGCTTCCGAGGCGGTGGTCAGATCTTCTCCATCAAACAGTATGCGCCCCGACGCGATCCGGCCAATCCCTTCGGGAAGCAAACCCATGATTGCCAGCGCCGTCATCGACTTTCCACATCCGGATTCGCCGACAAAGCTGATGTTTTCGCCGTGTTTCAAGGTGAAGCTGAGATCGTCTATGACGGGCACCACGCCCCCTCGGATCGCAAGCTCAACGCGCAGATTTTCGACCTGGAGCAAAGGGGCCATCAGCGTTTTCTCAGTTTCGGGTTCAGGGCGTCATTCAGGCCATCGCCGACCAGGCTGATGGCCAGCACCGTAATGAAAATGGCGAGGCCCGGAATGGTGACGGTATAGCTGGATTCCAGGATGTATTGACGGTTCGACCCGATGATCTGCCCCCAACTGGTGATGTTCGGATCGGTCAAGCCCAGAAAGCTGAGCCCCGCTTCGAACAGGATGGCAGACCCGACCATCAGCGCAGACTGCACGATGATCGGTGGCAGCGCGTTCGGCAGAATGACCCCGAACATCAAAGCCATGTTGGACGCACCAGAGGCGCGGCTGGCCATGACATATTCCAATTCGCGCACACGCAAGAATTCAGCCCGCGTGATCCGCGCGACCGCTGTCCAACTGACAAGACCGATCGCAAGTGTGATCATCGGCAGGCTGGCCCCGAACAACGCCACGATAACCATCGAAAACAGCAAGGTTGGCAGGACCTGAAAGAACTCGGTGATCCGCATCAGGATTTCTTCGATCACCCCGCCGTAAAACCCTGCCAGAGCGCCGACTGTCACTCCGATGACAACCGTCAAAACTGCGGCAGAGAGCCCAATGACCAATGTCACCCGGCCGCCATTGAGGATTTGCGCCAACAGATCGCGACCAAGGTAGTCCGTGCCAAGCAGAAACCCGTCCTGTCCGGGCGGAGAAAACGGTGCCCAGACCATATCAAAGGGATCTGTCGGATAGAGGATTGGACCCAGGACCGCTCCGATCACGATGAGGATCAGGACAACAAGTCCAGCCATCGCCGCATAATTGCCTCGAAACATTTCCCATGCTTCGGAAAAGGGTGAGCGGGCCTTTTCGATCGCGGGTTCAAGGCTTTGGTCACTCATGTGCGCGCCCTCAATCGCGGGTCCACAAGGCGCAGAACGAAATCGGTCAACAGGTTTCCGACGATCACGATCAGAGCGGAAAAGAACAGGATGCCCAGAATGGTGGGTGTGTCACGCGCAAGGATCGATTGAAACGCCAGCGTACCTAGGCCGGGCCATGCGAAAACGGTCTCGACAAGGACAGCCCCCGAGATCACCGCGCTGAACTGCAAACCGGCCAGTGTAATCACAGGCGACATCGCGTTCTTGAGCGCGTGTTTGTAGACGACCTCGCGTTCGGTGAGCCCTTTGGCTTTGGCCGTGCGCACATAGTCCGATCCCAGGGTCTCCATCATGGTCGCACGGCTGAGGCGCGAGTAGAGCGCCAGAAAGATCGATCCAAGCGTTACAGCGGGAAGAACCAAGTGCCGCGCCACGTCAAAGAAGCGCTCGATAACGCCCCCCTGCAACGTGACATCACGCATACCCGCCACCGGAAACCACTGGATTTTCAGAGAAAAGGCAATCAACAGCAGGATGCCTGTCCAGAACACAGGGGCCGCATAGCCAAAGAGCGCCAGAAACGTCACAAAATGGCTGAGCATCCCGTTTGGGCGTCTGGCCGAGATGATTCCCAGCACCACACCAATGATCAATGCGAAGAATTGCGCCGTGAACACCAGAAGCAGGGTCGCGGGCAACCGCTGCAGGATAAGGTCGGTCACTGGCTGATTGTAGAAAAACGAGTAACCCAGATCGAAGCGCATCACTTTGCCAAGATACACGCCCAATTGCACGATAAACGGCTCGTTCAGGCCGTAATCTTCTCGAATGCGGTCGAGGATTTCTTCATCTGCGCCCCCCATCGACTGCGCGATCGTATCCGCTACGTCTCCGGGAGCCAGATGCATCATGGAAAAGTTCAGCACCAGTACCGCCAGCAACAGCACAATGGCATAGAACAGGCGCGTAGCCGTGACACGGAGGATGTCCAAGAACTGAAACCCTTCTGAAAAAGGGCCCGCAGCACCTCAGCGCTGCGGGCACATCGCGATTTACTTCCTGAGGAAGATCTTATCCATGGGCGAGCTTGACGCCCAGATGCCCTTGGGCGCATTGCCGACACGGTCGGAATAGATCGTGTGCATCGGAACCGCGTTCAGGAAATAGATCGGTACCTCTTCGGCCACGATTTCCTGGAACTCCTTGTAGAGTGCCTTGCGCTTGGCCGCGTCATTCTCGGTCGCCGCCATGTCCAGCAATTCGTCCACACGGGCGTTGGCATAGCCTTGGGTGTTGGACCACACGCCTTTTGCGATGTTGGTGCTCATGTAGGTGCGGTTCACGCCGATGACCGGATCGCCCCAGTTGTAGACGCTGTCCATGGACATGTCGAAATCCATCGTGCCCATGGTCTGCGCCCAGCTTGGGAAGTCGGGGTGGGCCTGCAATTCGACCATGATGCCGACCTTGGACAGGGCCTGCTTGATGTACTCGGACTGTGCGCGGTAGCCTGGGAAAGGCACCAGCTCCATGGTGATGTCAAAGCGCTTGTCGCCGTTCATCGGATAGCCCGCCTCGTCCAGCAGAGCGTTGGCCTTGTCCAGATCCAGCTCATAGGTCGGCACGCCGTCATAATAGAGCGGGCTGTCGGGGTGGATGCCCGTTTTCGCCTCGGCTGCCGTGCCGCGCATGATCGCATTGAGGATAAAGTTCTTGTCGATCGCATAGGCAATCGCCTGACGCACCCTGACGTCCGCCAGCGGACCCTTGGTAGTGTTCATCGCCAGCCAGTCGATGGGACCGATGCCGCCATAGCCTTCCTTGGTGACGTTCAGGCCGTCGACCTGGGACAGTCGGTTGACCACAGTCGGCTCGGCTTCAAAGGTCGACATGTGAAGTTCGCCGTTTTCCAGCGCGATGGCGCGGGCCGAACTGTCTGTGATGATCCGCGCGATCACACGGTCCACATAGGGCAGGTTGTCTTCCCAATAGCCGTCATAGCGTTCCATGATCACATGTTCGCCGGGCTTGAATTCAACCAGCTTGAACGGACCCGAGCCGACGACATCCTCGTTGTTCCGCGGGTGGTTCTTGGGGTCCTGACCGTCGCCGTAGATGTGTTTGGGGATGATGGACATCAACTGTCCCGACATAGCCAGCATAAGGGCAGGGTGCGGCTTGGACAGGTTCAGTACGGCGGTGTGCTCATCCGGGGTGTCCACACTGGTCACCGGGGCGAACATGGATTTGAACGGGTGGTATTCCTTGATGATATCGACTGAAAACGCGACATCCTCGGATGTGATGGGCGTGCCATCATGGAACGTCGCGTTTTCCTGCAGGTTCAGCGTGACGGTCAGGCCGTCCTCGCTGACTTCCCAGCTTTTGGCGAGATAGGGTTGGGGCGTCCAGTTCTCGTCATAGCGCAATGGCGACGCAAAAAGCTGTGCGCCGACCAGGCCGGTGACGATACCGGACTGCACTGCCGGGTTCAGAACGCGTGGCGTGTTGGTCAGCGCAACAACCAACTGGCCGCCGCGTGTCGGTTCGTCCTGCGCGAATGCCGCAGTCGATGTCACCGCTGTAACGGCCACCGCTGCCAAGAAATGCTTGAGTGCTATAGTCAAGATCTGATCTCCCTGATCGTTTTGGCTCACTTGTGGTGTGAATTTTACAAGGTTGAGGCTAGACCAGAGATCATTATTCATAAAACTGATTTAATGTACGTCATTCCATCATTTCGTAGCGGAAGTCGGCGTTTGAGTTGCGACCAATGAGTCGAACTGCCCTGTGTGTTTCATGGCGATGCAGGCATCGATAAAGCTCTGCACCACGCGTGGGTGTTCCATCCCCCTGATCGTCACGATGCCAAAGGTCGGCGGTGTGATTGCATCACTAATGGGCACAATGGCGTAGTCCGACTCGCTTTCGTGATATCCCAGCGGGCGGATGTTCAGCAGCGAAACGCCAAAACCGATTCCAACAAGGGCACGCAGAATCTCGGAAGACCGGGTGGAATGCGCGATGCGCGGGCTGAGACCGGCTGCCGAAAAGACATTGTCAAAATACTCGCGTGCGACAGGCAGGTCCAACATGATCACGGGCCGCTCTGCCAGTTCGGCCAGGGATATGATCTCTCGTTGCGCAAAAGGATCGGTGCGCGGGACAATCGCGAAAGGAGGGGCGTCAAACAGCGGCTCAAAGGTATGGCGCGACTCCACGCTTGTGGCATAGCAAAAGGCCATGTCCGCTTCGCCGTTGTTGAGAAACTCCATCACCCGTTCGATGGAGCCTTCAAAGATGCTGAACGTCGTGTCGGGCAAGTGGCTGGACATGCCGCTGAGGATCGGCGGCAGCACGGCAGGTGCCGCCGTGGCATAGCATGCGATCCTGACTGCGCCACTCAATCCTCCGTCGACGGCTTGCATTTCCGCCTCAAAGTGACGGGACTGCTGGATGAAGACACGGATCATCTTCAACGCCTCGGCTCCCTGCGGAGTCGGAAGGATACCGCGTGCGGGTGTGCGTATAAACAGATCATAGCCCAGCCCGCCCTCGACCGCCCCAATCGCGGCCGTGATGGAGCTTGGCGAGATCGACAATTCGCCGGCCGCCTTGGTGATCGAGCCCAACCGCCCCGCCGCTTCGACATAGCGCAATTGCTTGAGCGTATAGTTCAGCATGTTCATTCCACTAAAAAACCACGGATACAGAACAGTTAAATCTATTTTCTTACGTGGCGAAAGGCTCATAGGCTTGGTTGAACCTCCCCGCCAAAGGATCAACCTGATGTCCACGACGATCTACTCTGCCCGAAAAATCATCACCATGAACCCGAACCAGCCAGAGGTCAGCCACGTTGCAGTGCGCGATGGAAGAATACTGGGGGCGGGCAGCCTGAACGATCTTGCGGGATGGGGGGCGTATACGCTGGACGAACGCTTTGCCGACAAGGTGCTGATGCCGGGTCTGATCGAAGGCCATGCGCATACGATGGAAGGTGCGTTGTGGCAATTCACATATCTGGGCTGGTTCGATCGGCGTGACCCGAATGGCTCGGTGTGGTCCGGGGTCAAATCGGTGGACGCGGTCGTGGCCCGGCTCAGCGAGGCCGAAAAGGAGATGGCGGATCCTGACGCCCCCCTTCTGGGCTGGGGGCTGGACCCGATCTATATGGACAATGTGCGCATGACGCGCGCAGATCTGGACCGTGTCAGCAGCACGCGGCCCGTGGGTATCCTGCATGCCTCGGGCCACATCCTGAATGTCAATACACGGGGGCTGGAACTTGCTGGTCTCTATCATGAAGGCAACAACCACCCCGGTATTCCTTTGGCCGCAGATGGATTGCCCACAGGAGAGCTGAAAAGCCCCGAGATCATCATGCCCGCGGGCAAGCATGTGGGCATGGATCGCGCGTTTCTGGCAGCCGATGCCGGAGGCCTGCGCAACTACGGCAAGCTGTGCGTGAGGGCCGGGGTCACAACCTCGTCTGATTTGGGGCTGCAACTGGACGATACACTGGTTGACCTGTTCGCGGATGTTACCGGCGAAGACCGCTTTCCCGTCTGCCTCGTTGCATTTCGCATCAGCATGGGAATGGGTCCGAAAGAGCTGGTCGCCTATACGGCCGGCCTCAAGCAGCGCAACACGGACCGGCTTGATCTGGGGCGGATCAAGGTTGTGGCAGATGGCTCGATTCAAGGGTTTTCGGCCCGAATGCTTTGGCCCGGTTACTATAACGGGGCGGAAAACGGGTTGTGGTATATCGCACCCGATCAGCTGGAAGAGATTTACGAACTGGCGCTCAAAGCCGGCGTGCAGGTGCATACGCACACCAACGGCGATGAAGCGACACAACTGACCATCGACACCCTGGAAACGGTCCTGCGCCGTGCCCCTGATACCGATCATCGCTTTACCCTGCAGCATTGCCAGTTGGCCAGCGAACATCAGTTTCGCCAGATGGCACGGTTGGGCATGTGCGTGAACCTGTTTGCCAACCATCATTTCTATTGGGGGGATGAGCATTACACCCTGACCGTCGGCCCGGAGCGCGCGCATCGGATGAACGCCTGCCGGACCGCCTTGTCCCAAGGGGTGCCGATGGCCATCCATTCGGATGCGCCGGTGACCCCTCTTGGCCCTCTGTTCACCGCCTGGTCTGCCGTTCACCGGCTGACGGCGTCGGGTCGTGTGCAAGGAGAAGGCGAGCGGATTTCCGTTGAGCAAGCGCTCTACGCCATCACGAAGGGTGCAGCGATCACGATGAAGATGGATCACCTGATAGGGTCGATCGAGATTGGCAAACGGGCTGATTTCGCCGTGCTTGAAGAGGATCCAACTGCTGTAGACCCGATGGCGCTGAAAGACATACCTGTCTGGGGGACCGTTCAGGGTGGGCGCATCTTTGCAGCTTCGGAGCTGTAATGAAACTCCCTGTCACTGTGATTGGCGGTTATCTGGGAGCGGGCAAAACGACGCTGGTCAACCACTTGCTGCGCCACAACGGCGGGCTGCGACTTGCCGTATTGGTCAATGAATTCGGAGATTTGCCAATCGATGCCGACCTGATCGAGGCGGAAGAGGACGGTTTGATCTCGATCTCGGGTGGCTGCGTCTGCTGCGCCTTTGGCAGCGATCTGATCGGAGCGTTGGAGGATATCAACGCAATGGTGCCCCGACCCGATCATGTGCTGATTGAAGCCTCTGGCGTTGCGCTTCCCGCATCGATTGCGACCACAGTCGGCATGATCGACGGACTGCGTGCAGATGCGGTTCTGGTGCTTGCCGATGTCGAGCAAATTCGTGCCAATTCGGTCCACAAGTACCTGTCCGATACGATTGACAGACAGCTTGCACAGGCTGACGTCTTGCTGCTGACCAAGACCGATTTGGTCAGCCAGGACAAAATCGCCTCTGTTACCGATTGGCTCAAGGCAAAGGTGCCTGCCACCCGGATTGTGCCCGTGCGACACGGCGCGGTTCCGGCCAGCGCGCTCTTTGGGGCGTTACCCTTGCCCGCCCGCCACGGCACGCCGGGTCCGGATACAGCGCACGGCTTGTTCGCCTCGACGGTGCTGGCAACGGACGGTCCGGTTGATGCGGAGGTGCTGGCCCAGGCCCTGGCTGGTGATCCCTGCGTGACACGCGCCAAGGGGTTCGTGCAAACCCGCGACGGCCTTGCATTGGTGCATGTGGTGGGCGGGCGCTATAGCATCGAGCCAGCACAGGGGGATCACGCCATAGGGCTTGTCTGCATCGGACTGAAAGAGAGCTTTCAAGCCGACCGATTGAATGCGCTTGCTTCCTGAGACAGGCAGATCCTAATCGGCAGAGAAATCATATCCCTTGAAGCGCGCCAGAATCTCGTCTCTGAGTTCAGGATAGGGTCCATCCACCACCATCTGGCGCGATCCGGTTGCAAGAATATCCTTGAAATGGGAACGAAGGGTCGGCTTGCCGCCATTTTCCGTATGGTCCCGGTTGTCTGCTGCCGCAATGTCGATGGCATAGACGAGCCGACCAATACCCGCCCAATAGATTGCCCCTGTGCACATGACGCAAGGCCCCCCCGAGACATAAGCCGAACAATCGCCCAAGGCATCGACTCCGACGTTCTTGATGGCCTCAAGGATCATCATCATCTCACCGTGCCGCGTCGGATCACCGGTGCGGCGCACATGGCATTCTCCCTCTGCGACGATGTTTCCATTCTGGTCGGCGAGAATACAGCCATAGGGCTCGTCTCCGTTTTCGCGTGCACGCCAGCCGACCGCATTCGCCTTTCGCAACAGGGCGATGTCCAGGGCATCATCAAAATGTGCGAACCTGGCGACGTCATGTTTGCTTGGTAGATTCATGGATCCGTACTCTCTCTGGGTTGCCAACAGCCTATCATCCGGGTTGAAAATGTCAGGCGTCGACACACCCTGCACCTTGCTTGGCCATGCCGTGGTTGCGACAAAGTGGAACCACCGGCACAGCGCCCTCTGAGGGGCGCAGGATCGCACATTTCTGACGATTGCTGTATCCCGTCATCTTCGTCAGAGTCTTCTCAGTCATCCAGCTGCGAAAAGTCCACATCCGCATCCCCTTGGTTTTGCGAAGAATTGCCTTTGGCCGCCAGCATCTGCTCGACCAGGATCTGCACCTGCAAAGCTTCTTGTGGTGTTGCAAGGCGATTGGGTCGACCGTCCAGACATAACAGCAGGTCGTCCAGTTGCGCCTTCAAACTGACGGCCCGCGGGTCCGCGGGGCGCTCTCCAAGCTCTGTAAAAGGTCCGCCGTCCGAAACCGCGTCAATATAGAATTCAGAGATGCGGTGGCTTGCGCGTGATCCCTTGATCGTCAATTCCTGCCGATCAGGCTGAGCCCCGCCCACGCTGGCCATTACGGTTACGGGGCGACCGTCGGCGGTCTCGAGACGCGCCAACATATGGGTTTCGCACAAACGATCGTCGCCGGGATAGGAGGGGCACGCCCAAGTCACCGAGAGGGGGCCAAGAATACGCTGTGAGAAAAACAGGAAATGTGAAATCACTTCCCGCGTCATCCCGCCCTCGTCGCGATATCGCAACCAGTCCGCCGCCTTCTGCCAGGCCCGCGGCCAGGCAGGATAGGTGACGATGATATCGGCTCCCAGAATGTCTCCCATAGTACCTGAACGCGCGGCGTCATGCACAGTTGTCAATGCGGTGCCAGCGGCCTGCGTGAAGTTCACCGCCGCAGGACGCCCACGCGCCTCCAGATGGGCCACAAGTTCCCTGCTTTCCTGAACATCAACGCCCAGAGGTTTTTCCAGAAATACGGATTTGCCTGCATCGGCTGCGGCCATCGCATAAGATTTGCGTGGCGCGGGAGGACAAGCCAGATAGACCAGATCAGCCGCAGCGATGGCTGTTTCAGCGGTCTCGGCAATCTGCGCTTGCGGGGCAAGAGCTTGCGCCAGACGGCAAGCCTCGGCATCGGGGTCCCATATCGCAACCGGAGAATATCCGGGATGGGCAGCCATGTGTTCCACCATGCGACGGCCCATGATGCCCAAACCGATTACCGCTGTCTTCACGCTCATGTTTTCGATCCCTTGTTCAACCTGCCCTGGTGTCCAGCAAGGCTGTTTCCATTGTCATGTGAACGCCCTTGTTGCCATTCACCGTTTGCGTGATCCGCAGATCTCCGGCGAGCGAACAAAGCATATATGCGTCCTCACGGCCAAGCCCGGTTCGCTGGACGATCCAGACAATCATGTCGCGCAGGGCCATCTCTGCACAACGATCGAGGTCTTCATGCATTCCCATGGTGATCAGATGGGTCGGTGTCTGAGCGCGTGGATAGGCAAGCTGCAGATCATCCCGCACGATAAAGCGGAACGTGCCTTCCAGAGCGGTTTCGATTGCGGTCACGCATACCTCACCATCACCCTGCGCACCATGCCCGTCTCCACATGAAAACAGTGCACCTTCCGTGAAAACCGGCAGATACAGCGTTGAACCTGCGACAAGTTCCTTGTTGTCGATGTTGCCACCATGTGCGCGCGGCTGGATCGTGGAAATGCGCCCCCAATTGGGCGGAGGCGCGACACCCATCACTCCGAAAAACGGCCTGAGCGGCAGGTCCAGACCCCAGGACAGCCTGGCCTTCATGGTGTCGAGATCCAGTGGGATGATTGTGCTGCGCGAATTCGGAAATTCATCGGGCAATGTTCCTGCCAACGGGCGGATCAGGTTCCATCCCCAGTTTTGACGCAACTGCACGTCAACAATCTGTACTTCCAGTACGTGACCAGGTTTGGCACCGGCAATAGCAATCGGACCGGTGAGAATATGCCCCGGCAATTGGCGTGGCGACCTGGCATGAATCTCCAAAAGCTCTGGGGGAATGTTGTAGCCGTCAGAGGGCAAAGGTGTGTGCTCGGGACCGCCAGAGACTGTTTCGATGATGGCGGTGTCTCCGCTCTGGACCTCAAAAACAGGTTCTTGAGAGGCATCGAAATACCCCCATACACAGGTTTGCGGGCTGGCTTTCAGGCGCAATGCCATAATGAGATACCTCTTTTCTGACGGAAGAATACTGTTTGCGCATGGCGCGTTTGATATCTTTGGCGATCTTCTCGCCGTGGCTCGTGCGTGTTGCGGGTTTCTGGCTCAACTCCACCTCTTGGGGGGTGCGATGTGCCAGAGATCCTCTCTTGTCAGATCACCCTAAACCGTCCCGTGGGCGCTGTCGTCAGGCAAGCCGTTGATGGCGGGCCTTCAGCGCCTCTGAGGATGGTCGCAATCGCCGACATTTCTGCGATCGTCCCCCTTTTCCATATGTACCCTCAACCGGAAAGAGTTTCTGACTTGTTCAAGGGATGTTGCGCAAAGCACTGATGCAACCAGTCAGCAAGTTCGCGCGCGATGCTTCTGACCCCTCCCGCGCGATCCTGAACCTGGAGCCAGTAACTGCAATCCGATTGCACCTGACTGCCAGGTATGACGGCTAGGACTCCCCGCTCCAGATGGTCGGCTGCGTTGTTCAGACTGATCAGACCCAATGTTTCTTTTCGCTGCAAGAGATCCACCGCAAGATGTTCTGCCGTCAGATGCGTGCCCGTGGCGGGAAGCGTGGCATGCAGACCCATAAGCTCGCGCCATCGTGCCCAAGTGAATGCGCCACGGACACTGCCATGCCGGGTCCCCACATGGACCAGTGTCCCCGAAAAGATCTCATTGAGATCAGCCGGCGGCGAGGTGATCAGAGGGTGATCGGGACGTGCCATCACCGCGCAAACATCCCTGAACAACAGCGTCCAGTCGCCTTCGGGCTTGCGGTCAGAATGAACGATCCTGATGTCGGCCGCCCCTTCCATCAAGGGATCATGCGAGGGAAGAATGCGCAGATCGGCCTGTGGATGCAGCCCTTCGAAGTCGGGCAGATACCGGGCAAGCCACAGCGTGGCAAAAGAATAGGGGGCAATGACGTGAGCGATCGTCTCGCCAGAGCGCGACAGGAGGGTATCGGCAAGACGAATGCGGTCAAAGGCATCCCCCTGGAGATCCGCAACCTCATGCCCAAGCGCGGTGGCCATGAAGCGGCCGTTGCGACGCGTGACAAGAGGCTGGCCACAGGTCTCTTCGAGATCACGCAGCCGATGACTGATGGCCGCAGGCGTCACGCATAACTCGCGCGCGGCGGCCGACAGCGTGCCGTGACGCAACACTGCCTCAAAGGCGCGCAGACTGGTCATCGAGGGGGCATTGCGCATGGAGTCACCTTTTATCTCAGGTAAAACCGGGGTGCAGAACAAATCAATACCGGTGTTGGTTTCTCGCCTCGTATCATCAAAGAAATCGCCCCTTGTGCGGAATCTCACAGCAGCAAGCGACCAGCAAAAATGCCCAAGGATACAATCCAGCTTCCTGACCGCCATCAGTTGCTTCTCGAACGGCAGGCGCATTTTCGAGCCGCCATGCGCAAGGCGGATATTCCGGCGGTTCTGGAACTGGATTCAAACCACATCATCTATGCCACCGGTGCCAGCAACATGCAGGTGTTCACAACGCGCACACCGGCGCGATACCTGCTGATCCTGGCCGACGGGCCCACGATCCTTTACGAATATGTGGGCTGCGAACATCTGGCAAAGGACTTGCCGACCATCGACCACATACGCCCGTCAGAGGGGCTGAACACGATCAGTTCAGGCGGGGACCTGGCTGGATCGGCCCGCCGCTTTGCCGCCGAGATCGCAGGCACCATCCGGGATCATGATCCCGAAATCGACCGGCTCGCCATCGGTCGCTTTCCATGGATCGCCGTCGACGCCTTGCGCGCCGAAGGGCTGACGATCACGGATGCGGATGCCGCCTTGCTGCCTGCCCGCGCGATCAAGCTGGACATCGAACTGCCCTTCATCCGGGAAGCCATGCGCAGGGTCGAGGCCGGCGTGCGCCGGCTTGAGGAAACCGCCGCCCCGGACCGGACAGAATCCGAAACATGGGCCGAGTTTCATTATGCGCTGATGGCCAAGGAGGGGCAGTATGTCTCGACCCGGCTGTTCCAAAGCGGGCCAAACACCTACCCCTATTTTCAGGAGGCCGGATCGCGGGTTCTGGAGGCCGGGGATCTTCTGTGCCTCGACACCGATGCGGTCGGGTTCGAGAACTATGCCGTGGATTTTTCCCGGACCTTCCTGTGCGGACAAGACAAGGCGACCGACGACCAGCGGCTGCTTTACGCACGCGCGCGCGAGCAACTGGAAACGAACGCCGATCTCTTGCAGCCGGGCCGGTGTTTCGAGGAAATCGCGCGCAAGGCCTGGAAGGTTCCCGAAGAACACCTGGCAAGCCGGTATTACTGCGTCGGTCACGGGCTGGGCATGTCGGGCGAGTTTCCAAACATTCCGCACTATGTCGACGGCCGGCCTTATCCTTTGCCGGGGCAACTCGAACCCGGGATGATTGTCTGCCTGGAAAGCTATGTCGGCTGGGATCGCTCTCGCGAGGGCGTCAAGCTGGAAAATCAATATCTCATAACAGAAACGGGCGTGGAGTGCATGTCCGCTTACCCGTTCGACGACCGCCTTTCGGGGCGCATGATCTGAAGCATCAATGTTCCATTCAAACAGGGAGTTTGAGAAAATGAAAAAAGACCAGTCATCCACAATTCAGCGGCTTGCCCGTTCCGTCAACGCAGGACGCCTTGACCGTCGTGAGTTCATGGCGCTCAGTTCCATCCTCGGGGTCTCAAGCGCCGTCGCCTATGGTGCGCTGGGGATTGCCATGCCCAGTCCCGCCAATGCTCAAGAGGCAAAGAGGGGCGGTGTGCTGCGCGTCGGTCAGCAGATCCTCGATATCAATGACCCGCGCACCTACGACTGGCCGCAGAAGTCCAACGTGGCGCGGCAATTCTGCGAACCTCTGGTGCGGTGGGAAGCCGACGGATCGTTCACGCCGTCGCTGCTGACCGCCTGGGAGGTGAGCGACGATGCCATGACCTATACCCTGACCGTGCGCGACAATGCGACCTGGAACAATGGCGATCCGTTCACGGCTGACGATGTTGTGTTCAACATTCGCCGCATGGCCGATTCCACGGCCGAGGGCAATTCGATGGCCGCGCGTCTTTCCGCGCTGCGCGAAGGTGCCGCCACCCAGGCGGCCGATGGCGCGATAGAAAAGGTGGATGACTATACCGTTCGCCTGAACCTGTTCCGGCCCGATATCTCGCTGATTCCGTCCTTTGGTGATTATCCGGCGCTGTGCGTGCACCAGACATTCGGTGGACAACTGCAGGATGCACCCATCGGTACCGGTGCCTTCGAGCTTGTGGAATTCTCTGTCGGCGGCAAGGCTGTACTCAAACGGCGGGAAAACGGCGCGTGGTGGGGCGGCGAGGCCTATCTGGACGGAATCGAATTCATCGACCTTGGCACTGACGACGCCGGTTTCGCCGCCGCCTTTGACGATGGCATCATCGACATGAACGATGAGACCCAGAACAATTCCGAAGAAATCTTCAACGCCATGGGACTGAAACGGGCCTCTGCCGTGACCGCTACAACGGCGGTTGCCCGGATGAACATGAACGCCGCCCCCTTCGACAATCAGAAGGTTCGAAATGCCGTGCAACTGGCAGTGGACAACTCGGTCTGTCTTGAGCTGGCGATCAACGGCTTGGGAACTGTCGCGGACAACCATCATGTTGCGCCGGTTCACCCGGAATACGCAAATGTTCCTCGCCCGGCCCACGATCCGGCAAAGGCAAAGCAGATGCTAGATGAGACCGGCCTTGCCGACATGTCGATCGAGCTGATCTCGATCGATGATGGCGAGTTGAAGGACTTCGCCGACAGCGTTGCGGCACAATTGCGCGATGCGGGATTTGTCATGGAACGTCGTGTTCTGCCGGGGTCCAGCTTCTGGAACGACTGGACGAAATACCCCTTCTCGACAACCAGCTGGGGCGGGCGTCCCTTGGGCGTACAGGTCTATGCTCTGGCTTACAAATCAGGCGAGGCGTGGAACGAAAGTGCGCATTCGAACCCCGCCTTCGACGCCAAGCTGGAAGAAGCGCTGGGCGTCTTCGATCCCGAGGCGCGTCGCCCGCTGATGGCGGAACTGGAAAAGATGTTGCAGGACAGTGGCGTGATCGTTCAGGCCTATTGGCGCGAATTGGCGATGCACCATACCGATGCCGTCAAAGGATACACGCGCCATCCCCTGCGCGAAATGCATCTCGAAAAAGTCTGGCTTGACGCCTAACCTTGAAGAACGGCAGGCCATTGTCCACTTGGGCAATGGCCGCACTTCAACGATTGCGCAGGGTTGCGTGGTCGCAATTGAACGGTTCGGTTCGAGAAAACAAATAGAGGCAAGTCATGCTTATCAGATCGATCCGGGCCACGCCGGTCAACATCCCGTTTCGCGCGCCATACCGGTTCAGCTATGGCTCGATCGCGTCACTGACCAAGACCGTGATAGAATTGGAGACCGAGGACGGTATTGTCGGTCTCGGAGAATGCGCAGACGGAGATCGCGCTGCGGATGTCGGCAAGATGGCAGAACGCCTGATCGGGCGAGATCTGCGCGACATTCACGGGGCCGCGCGGCTTTGCGTGCCGGGAATGGCCTATTCGCCTTGGGACAACCTGCTCGCCGCGCGACGGGTCTTTGGCGGTATCGAGATGGCGATGTGGGACGCGCGCGGCAAGACCGAAGGTCTGCCGCTGCATCTGTTGCTTGGCGGCAAGGTCCGCGACGAGATCGCCCTGACCGAGTATTTCAGCTACCGCCTGCCGGGCGCATCCGAGCCGGGCGAGGCGACTCCGCTGGAGGTTGCGAATTATTGCGCCCGTATGATCGAAGAGCATGACGCCACCCTGTTCGAGGGCAAGGTGGGCAC
>NZ_JBASXK010000142.1:0-24302 GCF_049276915.1 Aestuariivita sp.
TGCCAAACGATCCTCTGCCAGCCATGCACTGTCCGATACGCTGATTGTGCGCAACGTCACGCGCTTTCTCGGACCGGACGAATACGAGAACTACGTCATGCAGGTCTCGCAAAGCCTGACCTCGCAATCATCCGTCGTCGCAATCAAGATCGTCGAAGCCAAAACGCTCCATGCCGAGCTTTTGCCCGAAGATTTCGAAGCGGTTATCCAGACCGTGGCCTCGTCAATCTCGGTGCTGACGCGCCAGGAAGGCCACATGATCTCGTACCGGGGCCATGGTATCTTCCTGTGCATCCGGATCGGGCGATACGATGTCTTGCCCGATACGTTCGAGGCGATCCTCAACAGGCAGATCTACGCCAGCAAACCCGATTCCATTGCTCGCCGCTCCATCAAGGTTTGCGTCGGAGCGACCAAGATCCTCAAGTCCAGCTCGAAAGCGGGGGCGCTGGATGCGCTGACAGCGGCTGTGGAAAGCGTTGAGGTCAAGGCAGAAAGGCTTGCAGACCTTCCGGTCATGTCAAGCCGCGTGTTGTCCAACCCGTCGCGGGACGTCGCGCATCAGAATGTCGAGCGGCGCATTTACTCGCTGATGCTCAAAGAGGTGATGACGAAGGACGCGCCAAAGTCTCCGTTCAGGAAACAATCATCATGAGATCTGCCTCATTATGACCAAACTGCAGACAATTTGTCATCAAACTGACCTGCGATGCTGTCCCTGAGCAGGACACAAAGGGAGGCGATGCAGCATGAACGTTGCACGCACAGACACCACCGATCAAAGCGCATGGTTCAAGCTTGACCGCATCGAGCGTCAGCTTAAGGATTATGTCGGGATCACCACGAAACTGATCTGGCAACGCCAGGCAATTTTCCTCGCGGCCACGGTCCTGTCGGCTTTCTACTTCGATCCGCTCGCTCCGATCCTGTGCTATGCAGTGGTTCTTCTGACCGAAATCTTCGATTTGTCCCTGGCCCGTCGTGTCAACGCGTGGGATGATCATGACCCGCGCCGCGCGCGCGAGTTTCTGGGCTGGATCATTGTCAACACGGTGCTCAGCGCCGTGGCCATCTGTGCTTTCGTGTTCTCGATCGCATTGCAACAGAACCAAGGCGGACATTTCACGCCGCTGTTCTTCCTCTTTGCCGCCGGCGTATTCGCGGCGATGAACAATCACCAGTTGATGCCTGCGCTGATGCTGCGTCTGGCCATATACTTCGTAACCTTCTTTGCCATCGTCCTTGTGGATATCTGGCGCTATAACCCGCCGCTGGATTCCCAGGCATGGCTGCACTTCTTCACTGTGCTTTTCGTTGTCTATTTCATCGTGGATTGCTCCTTTGCCTTTCTCAAACTCTATCGGCAGGGCCTGGCCCAACTGGAAGAGCTTCAGGAAGAACATGAGCGCACCAAGGCGGCCTATGAGGTTAAGTCGAAATTCATCTCGACCGTCAGCCACGAATTGCGCACGCCTCTGACCTCAATCAAAGGCTCGCTGGATCTGCTGAACTCGGGCGCGCTGGGCGAGGTGCCCGAACGCATGCGACCCATGATCGAAATCGCAGGCAAGAATTCCAAACGTCTGGCCGACCTGATCAACGATCTGCTTGATCTGCAAAAGATCGAAGCAGGCGAGATGATGTATCGCTTCGAGCCGCTCAGCGTCGGCCAACTGATCCGCGAAGCCACCGATGCAAACCTTGGATATGCCGACGGGCTGGGGATCGATCTGATCGCCCATCTTCCCTCACCGGATGTCTTTATCGAAGGCGATGAGGCCCGGCTCATGCAGGTCATGGCAAACGTCATTTCCAACGGTCTCAAGTTTTCCGACCGGGGCGCATCCGTGCGCGTGTTTTGCGAGATCGTGGGCCATCGCGTCCGTATCTGCGTCAAGGATAACGGCATCGGCATTCCCGAAAATGCCCGGGAAAAAGTGTTTGGAAAATTCACGCAGGTGGACAACTCGGATCAGCGCCGCACCGGAGGCACAGGTCTGGGGATGAACATCACCAAACAGATCGTCGAACGGCACAATGGTGAAATCGACTATGTCAGCCGTCTTGGACAGGGAACGACCTTCTTCATCGAGTTCGATATCTACGGCGCGAACCAGGAAAACCTTGCAGCCGCCGAGTAAGAAAGCGCGCAGAAACCTCTGTGCCAGGTTGAAGTGATGGGTTCAAGCGGTTGGAGAATCTGTGTTTTCCCAGGCTCTTCTTTACGTTGACCCAGACGGCGTAAGCTCAAATCTTGCGCGATTGACGCGCATAAGCATCAGATTTTTATGCCCAGTGTGACCCTGGCGCAACATCTCTCGCAATGGTTAATTCCGTGTTGCCCACAATGCAAACACAAGGTGGACCGGCAGGAGATAGTTCGGCTTAAGGTTGCTTCATATACTCACCATTGAGGTAGTAAATGCAGATCTCGCGGATGGCAGGGGCGGCCATTCCTGCGTCTTCAGTCTTTCCGGATTTGGAGCCGACGGAGCCGTCAGCCACAATTCAGGCTGAACCACGTGCAGTGCATCCGCGCTTGCGCGTCGTTCCCGATCAGGCTGAACGCCGATCGGCTCTGGCTCCGCGCGCCCATGTTCTGTCCTTTGCCAACATGCAACTTTTCGGTGATCTCTGGGCCAATTTCATGCGTGCGCGCAAATCCGTGTTCGTGGATCGTCTGCACTGGAGCCTGCCTGTCGAAGAAGGCATGGAATTCGACCAATATGACACGCCCCACGCGCGCTGGGTCGTGATCCATGAATTCGGTGAGGTGCTTGCCGGAGTCCGCCTGACCCCCACCACCTCCAAAGTGGGCCTTCACAGCTACATGTTGCGCGACGCCCAGCTTGGATTGTTGCCCGACATCCCCAGGGACGTTCTGTTCTTCGAAGCTCCGGTCGAAAAACGCATCTGGGAAGCCACGCGCCTGTTCATTGTCGATGAGGTCGCGGCTGAAAGACGCCTTGCGGTGCAAACCGCGCTGATGAGCAACTTTGCCAGCGCCGCGCGCGCCGAAGGCGCCACCCATGTGATCGGCATCGTGCCCGCGGTCTGGTCGCGCTGGCTCAGACGGCTGGACATGGGCGCGGTTCCTGTCGGTCCGCGCTTCTCGATCGACGGCACCCGCTCGCAAGCAGCCCTTTTCAATGTGATCAAACAAGCGCTCTGATTGCGTGCCGCGTCGTCCAAAAGACGTTATTTTCTTGATTCATGCTGACCGAACGTCAGTTTTCTGGCGAGCCAGTTGCAGAATCCCCGCTGCATCGGCTTTCTTACCAGTGTCCGACGCAGTAGGCTGCGTCTCACAAGAAACGTAACGGGGAAGTATACAAATGCTCAGAACACTCTTTACCGCGGCCACTGCCATCGCGCTGGTTGCGCCGGCCGTTCAGGCTGAAACGCTCAAATGGGCCCGCGCGGGTGACGCGCTGACCCTCGATCCGCATGCCCAGAACGAAGGTCCGACTTCGGCTCTGGCGCATCAGATCATGGAACCGCTTGTGATGCGCGACATGACCGGCAAGATCGTTCCGGCGCTGGCCACCGAATGGGGCCCTTCGGAATCCGATCCCAATGTCTGGACCTTCAAACTGCGCGAGGGTGTCACGTTCCATGACGGCGCGACCTTTGACAGCGAAGACGTCGTCTTCTCGCTCAACCGCGCGATGACACCTGATTCCGATTACAAGGAACTTCTGGCCTCGGTCGCCGAGGTGCGCGCGCCCGACGCCTACACGATCGAGATCGTCACCAACGGTCCCAACCCGATCATGCCAAGCAACCTCACCAACCTGTTCATCATGGACAAGGGCTGGGCCGAGGCGAACAACGCAACCAAGGTGCAGGATTACGAAGGCGGCGAAGACACATTCGCGGCCAAGAACGCCAATGGCACCGGCGCTTACAAGCTGGTCAGCCGCGAGCCTGACGTGCGCACCGTGCTTGAGATCAACGAGAACTACTGGGGCAAGGACGAATTCCCCCTCAACGTGACCCGGATCGAATACACCCCCATCCAGAACGCAGCGACCCGTGTCGCCGCGCTGCTGTCGGGCGAGGTGGATTTCATCCAGGACGTTCCCGTGCAGGATCTCCAGCGCGTCGCTGCGACTGACGGGCTTGACGTGCGTACAGCACCGCAAAACCGGGTGATCTTCTTCGGCATGAACATTGGCGACGCCGATCTGAAGAATGACAATGTCGACGGGTCCAACCCGCTTGCCGATGTGCGCGTGCGCCGGGCCATGTCGATGGCCATCAACCGCGACGCCATCCAGCAAGTCGTGATGCGCGGCCAGTCCGTTCCTGCGGGCATGATTGCACCGCCCTTCGTGAACGGCTGGAACGCAGAAATGGACAGCTCGTCCAAAACCGACATCGAAGCCGCCAAGGCCCTGATGGAGGAAGCAGGTTACGGCAACGGCTTCTCGATCCAGCTTGATTGCCCCAATGACCGCTACATCAACGATGAAGCGATCTGTCAGGCGGCTGTCGGCATGCTGGCGCAGATCGGCGTGACGGTGAACCTCGATGCCAAGCCCAAGGCGCAGCACTTCCCGCTGATCAGCACGCTGGAAACCGATTTCTACATGCTGGGCTGGGGTGTTCCGACCTATGACTCGGAATATGTGTTCAACTTCCTTGTGCACACCAGAACCGACAAATACGGCAGCTGGAACGGCCTGCGCTATTCCAACCCCGAGCTGGATGCCCAGATCGTGGCCCTGGCATCGGAAACCGATCTGCCCAAGCGCAACCAGATGATCAACGACATCTGGAAAGTGGTTCAGGACGAGCAACTCTATATCCCGATCCACCACCAGGTTCTGAACTGGGGCATGGCCTCCAAAGTCGGCACCATCGTTGCACCCGACGACACGGCCCAGTTCAAGTATTTTGAAATGAACTGATCCGCGCGATCGCAATGCAGCTATCAGGGCCGCCCCGGAACACCGGGGCGGCCCTTTTTTGCGCGCCCCGCGCCGACCCTGCCGACACCCCGCACGGGGCCGCGCCTGCCGGGTCTCCAAATTTTCGTGAGGGCTCTACGTGAGGCCTTGCCGCTCTGCGCGCCGCGGCGTAGCGTCATTCCATGATCCGTCTTGCCCTGTTGATCTTTCTGACGATGGGCCTTGCCCTGCCAGCCCATGCCCAGTCCCGCGCCGAGCAGGATCTGGCCAAGCAAACGCTGCGCGCGTTGCAAGAGCGCTCGGTCAAGGGCAATCGCGAATATTGCGGTGTCATCGGCCGCGATGCGGCCGGGCGGCTGGTGGTCAGTGAAGCCGTGCGTGGCAATCGCGCGCGCTGCCGCTATCCCAATTCTCCGCCGGGTACGACAGTGGTGGCCACATTCCACACCCACGGGGCCTTTCTGAAGAACTATGACAACGAAGTCCCCTCGGTTCTGGATGTGCTGGCCGACATGTATGCTGGCACCAATGGCTATGTCTCAACGCCGGGCGGTCGGTTCTGGTATGTCAACGGGCGCACCGGCGTGATCGAGCTTATCTGCGGCCCGAAATGCCTGCCCTGGGATCCGCGCTATGTACCCGGTCTGGCCGGGCCGGTGGCGGGCAAATACACGCTTGAACAGCTCAAGGATCGCCAGATGCGCTGATGGCTCCGGCGCGCGCCGCAGTGTTGAGCGCTGCCGCCAGCGTCTTTCGCATCCCCATCGAGGAAATACGCGCCGCAGCGCATGTTTGAGAGCTTCCAGCACCCGCGTCATTGTTGACCACCACGGCTCGGGCTGACATGAAGACTGCCTAACCGGAGGGTGGGCATGCTGGCATTTATCATCAGACGCGTGTTTCAGTCGGCAATCGTGTTGCTGATCGTCGGGCTGGTGGCGTTTTCGATGTTCCGATTTGTCGGCGATCCTGTCGACAACATGCTGGGGCAGGAGCGCACGCAGGCCGATATCGAACGGCTGCGCAGCGATCTGGGGCTGGATCAGCCCTTTCCGGTGCAATATCTGAAATTTCTCAGCGGAGCGGTGCAGGGCAATTTCGGCGTCTCCTATCGGCAGGGCCGCCCCGTGGCGGAAATCATTGCCGAACGCGCGCCCGCCACGCTGGAACTGGCGGCGGTCTCGGGCATGTTCGCCATCTTCGGCGGGATCGCCCTTGGCGTATTCACCGCGATCCGACGAAACGGGGTGGCGGCCAACGCCATCATGACCCTGTCCCTGATCGGGGTTTCGTTGCCCACCTTTCTCATCGGCATATTGCTGATCTATGTGTTCTCGGTTGAATTGGATCTGCTGCCCTCGTTCGGACGCGGGGAGGTCGTCGATCTTGGCTGGTGGTCGACGGGCTTCCTGACGAAATCCGGGCTGATGGCGCTGGTGCTGCCCTCGATCACGCTGGGTCTCTATCAGATGACGCTGATCATGCGGCTGGTGCGCTCTGAAATGCTTGAAGTGCTGCGCCAGGATTACATTCGTTTCGCCCGCGCGCGGGGGCTTAAGGAACGCACGGTAAACTTCCGCCATGCGATCAAGAACACGCTGGTGCCGGTGATCACGGTGACGGGGCTGCAATTGGGCTCGATCATCGCCTTTGCGATCATCACCGAAACGGTGTTCCAGTGGCCCGGCGTGGGGTTGTTGTTCATCAACGCGGTGCAGTTCGTCGATATCCCGGTCATGGCGGCCTATCTGATGTTGATCTCGGTGATGTTCGTGGCCATCAACCTGATTGTCGACCTGCTCTATTTCGCCATCGACCCGCGCCTGCGCGTGGACGGGAGGACGTGATGACCGACGCTGCCCAAAGCAAACCCGAGCCCACAGACATACCCGCACGCCGCTCGCGCATTTCGGAATTCCTTCAGTCCGATTTCATCTACATGTTCCGTCGCTCGCCGGTGGCGATCGGATCCTTCTCGGTGGTGGCGGTTCTGGTGCTGGCGGCGCTGCTGGCTCCGCTGATCGCGCCGCATGACCCGTTCAACCCGGCAACCCTGAACCTGATGAACGGCTTCACGGCCCCCGGCACGCCGAATGCCTTCACCGGCGATACCTTCCTGCTGGGCACGGATGATCAGGGCCGGGACGTGTTTTCGACGATCCTCTATGGCATGCGCATCTCGCTGTTCGTGGGCTTTGCGGCCGTGATGTTCGCGATGATACTGGGCGTGTTCCTGGGGCTGGTGGCGGCCTATGTCGGAGGCTGGCTGGAAACACTGATCATGCGCATTGCCGATATCCAGCTCACCTTTCCCTCGATCCTCGTGGCGATGCTGATCTTTGGCGTCGCCAAGGGGTTCACCCCGGTTGAATACCGCGACCAGATGGCGATCTGGGTGCTGATCATCGCCATAGGCCTGAGCGACTGGGTGCAGTTCGCCCGTGTCGTGCGCGGGGCCACGCTGGTTGAAAAGAACAAGGAATACGTGCAGGCCGCCCGCATGATCGGACGGACGGGTCCGGCGATCATGCTGCGCCATATCCTGCCCAATGTCCTGAGCCCGGTTCTGGTGATCGCCACGATCTCGCTGGCGCTGGCCATTATCGCCGAGGCCACGCTCTCCTTCCTTGGTGTCGGCGCCCCGCCCACGCAGCCCTCGCTGGGCACGCTGATCCGCATCGGGCAGAGCTTTCTGTTTTCGGGCGAATGGTGGATCCTTCTGTTCCCCGCCGCCACGCTGCTTGCGCTGGCGCTGTCGGTCAACCTTCTGGGCGACTGGCTGCGCGACGCTCTGAACCCGAGGCTGCGCTGATGATAGGGCTGCGACGATCGACAGGACGGGCGATATGAACCTGCGCGTGCGCAACATGGGCGCGGATGAGCTTGCCGGCGTGCTTGACTGGGCGGCCAGCGAAGGCTGGAACCCCGGGCATGACGATGCCGCGCCCTTTCATGCCACCGATCCCGAGGGCTTCTTTCTGGCCGAGGTCGCCGGTCAGCCGGTCGCGGCGATTTCGGTCGTCAATCACGGTGCGGACTGCGCCTTTCTGGGCCTCTATCTCTGTCTGCCCGATTACCGGGGACAAGGCATCGCATATGCGCTCTGGCAACATGCGCTGACCCATGCGGGCGCGCGGGTCGTGGGCCTTGATGGCGTGCCCGACCAGCAGGAGAACTATCGCAAGTCCGGCTTCGTGCTGACGGGCCAGACCTATCGGTTTTCCGGCACGATCGCCGGGCAGACCGATCCTGCCCTGCGCGCGGTGAGACCCGGGGATATCGCCATGCTGACGGATCTGGAGGCGCGGGCCAATGGCTATGCCAAACCGGCATTCATGGCCGCATGGTGTCTGGACATTGACACCCGCCACACGCTGGTTCTGGATCGCGACGGTGTTGCGGGCTTTGTCACGCTGCGCGCCTGCCGCGCGGGTTTCAAGATCGGACCTCTGGTCGCAGGCTCGATGGAGGATGGAGAGATCCTGATCCGCGCCGCTGCCGCGCGGGCCGAGGGGCAGATCATGATGATCGACGTGCCCGATGACTGTGCGCCGCTGATGGCGTGGTGCGAGGGGCAGGGCTTGAGCGTGTCGTTCAATACCGCGCGCATGTATCGCGGTACCCCGCCACAAGGCGGCACGCAAATCCGCGCAATCGCGACGATGGAGCTGGGATGATGGTGCAGTCCTCTCTGACCGGCTCCGCGCAGACCATACCGGAGGCGTCCTTGTCGCAGCCCGTTCTTTCCGTGCGCGACCTCGTGGTCGAAATCCCCACGCGTCAGGCGATCCTGCGCCCGGTGGATCATGTGTCCTATGACATCGCCGCAGGCGAGATCCTGGGCGTTGTCGGCGAATCCGGCGCGGGCAAATCCATGACCGGCAACGCGGTGATCGGCCTGCTGGACCGCCCCGCCCATATCGCGGGCGGAGAGATCTGGCTGAACGGAAAGCGCATCGACCAGCTGCGCCGCGAAGAGATGCGCAAGATCCGCGGCAAGGAGATCGGCATGATCTTTCAGGATCCGCTGACCTCGCTCAATCCGCTGCTGCGCATCGGCGATCAGCTTGAAGAGACGATCCTGGAACACCTCCCCGTCACAAGGGCACAGGCGCGCCGCCGTGCTCTGCAGGCGCTTGACGAGGTCGGCATCCCGGCTGCCGGCGAACGGCTTGGGTCCTATCCGCATGAGTTCTCGGGCGGTATGCGCCAGCGTGTGGTGATCGCACTGGCGCTGTGTGCAGAGCCGTCGCTGATCATCGCGGACGAGCCGACGACCGCTCTGGATGTGTCGGTACAGGCCCAGATCATCGCGCTGCTCAAGCGGCTCTGCCGCGAGCGCGGCACCTCGGTGATCCTTGTGACCCATGACATGGGCGTGATTGCCGAAGCCGCCGATCGCGTGGCGGTGATGTATGCGGGCCGGCTGGCCGAGCTTGGCCCGATCCGCGAGGTGCTGACTGCCCCGCGCCATCCCTATACCGACGGGCTGGTCGGCTCCATGCCCATGGCCTCGGCGGGCAACGCGCGTCTGCGCCAGATCCCGGGCGCGATGCCACGTCTGGGCAGTCTGCCCGATGGCTGCGCCTTTCATCCGCGCTGTCCCAAGGCTGCCGACAGATGTCGTCAGAACCCCGGACCCGTATTGGCCGACGCAGAGGGCCGTGCGGCCTGCTGGTTCCCCGCGGGGAACCCGACATGAGCCTTGTTCGCGTTCGCAACCTCACGCGCATCTTCGATGTCTCCAAACCCTGGCTGAACCGGGTGATCGAGAATGAGCCCAAGCGCCACCTCACGGCGGTTTCGGATGTGTCATTCGATGTTGCGGAAAATACCGTCTATGCCCTTGTCGGGGAAAGCGGGTCGGGCAAATCGACCATCGGCAAGATGCTGGTGGGGCTGTTGCGCCCTTCGTCAGGCTCGGTGGAAATCCGCGGCGTCAATCTGGCCGCCGAGAGCGATGCCAGAGCGGTGGATGCGATCCGCTCGGATATACAGATGATCTTTCAGGATCCCTATGCCTCGCTCAACCCGCGCTGGCGGGTGGGGGATATCATCGTGGAGCCGGTCGCGGCGCGTGGCGGCGACACCAAGGATCTTGCCACAAAGCTGCTGGAACAGGTGGGACTGGCCGCACAGGACGCGCAGAAATTCCCCCATGAGTTTTCAGGTGGCCAGCGCCAGCGGATCGGGGTGGCGCGGGCTTTGGCGTCCAATCCCAAGCTCATCGTCTGTGACGAACCGACCTCGGCACTGGATGTGTCGGTGCAGGCGCAGGTTCTGAACCTGATGTCGGATCTCAAGGACGATCTGGGGCTGACCTATCTGTTCATCAGTCACGACCTGACCGTGGTGCGCCATATGGCCGACACGATCGGCGTTCTCTATCTGGGCCGGCTTGTGGAAGAGGCGGATCCCGAGACGCTGTTCGAGGCACCGAAGCATCCCTATACCCAGATGCTTTTGGCCGCGGCTCCGCGCATGGATCATATCGGGCGCGAGGTGGAACCGCCCAAGGGCGAAATTCCCGACCCGATCAACCCGCCTTCGGGTTGCGCCTTTCATCCGCGCTGCCCGCTGGCGAGCGATCTGTGTCGACAGGAGCGCCCGGAATTGCGGTCTTTGGGCGGCGCGCGTGTCGCGTGTCATCACGCCGAGGTCGCCGCGTCGGGTTGAGGCCGCCTGTTGGGGCTCTGCCCCAAACCCCGGGGGTATTTGGGACCAGAAAGACGCAGGGGCATGATCCCGAGTTTCGCGGGCGTTATGCCTTTGGGTCGCTGTCTTCGAGGGGGGTGACCTGCACCGGGTTCCCATGGCGATCGCGCCAATGCGGGGCTTTGCGGGAGCGGTATTTCGAGGTCAGTTCGAGCGGGGTTTCGGTCTCGTCATAGATCCCGGGCATCACGCCCACGCGGCCGCTTTTGCTGCGCATGTCCATGAGTTGCCGCGGGGAGCGCGTGGTGCGCTGTGACGGTCGGCGCGCCCATGCGAAGAGCTTGTCATACATATCCGCGATCACCTCGTGGTGATCGTTGCTGTCGCCCAGATCGACCAGTTCGTCAGGGTCATTGGCAAGGTCGAACAGGATCGGTCGATAGCCGCCCTCGCAATGGATCAGTTTCCAGTGTTTGTCGGCCACCATGAACATCACCGCGTCGCGGACGGGCTGGTTCATCTTGGCCGCCACGGGCGAGGCGGAGTAATCATATTCGCAGATCACATAGTCGCGCAGGGTCTGGTCGCGTGCGCCGTGCAGGATGGGCAGAAGGGATTCACCTTCGAGGATATGGCCGGCAGGCTCGGCCCCTGCGGTGGCGACAAAGGTCGGGGCAAGGTCGATGGATTCCACCAGCGCATCGCAGGTTGTGCCGCGCGTGGCATCGGCCTCGGGCGAGGGGTCGTAGATGATCAGCGGCACCTTGGTCGAGGCGTCCTGGAAGAAGGTCTTTTCCCCCATCCAGTGATCGCCCAGGAAATCTCCGTGATCCGAGGTCAGCACGATCATCGTGTCATCCATGCGCCCGGTCTTTTCGAGCCAGTCAAACAGCACGCCCATCTGGTCGTCGCATTGCTTGATCAGCCCCATATAGGCCGGGATCACGGCATTGCGCACATGCGGCTGGCTGAAGCTTTCGCCGACCTTGGTGGTCATGAAGGCCTTGAGAACGGGATGGGCGTTGTCAAATTCCGCCTGCGCGCGCACCGGGGGGAGCACCTGGTTGGGGCCATACATGTCGCAATAGGGTTCGGGCACGATATAGGGCCAATGCGGCTTGATATAGCTGAGGTGCAGGCACCAGGGTGTGTCGCCTGCGGTTTCGATGAAGGCCATGGCGCGCCGCGTGAGATAGGGCGTTTCGCTGTCGTCTTCCTCGATATTGGCGGGTTTGGGGGAGTTTTTCAGGAACCAGCCCGACAGGACATTGCCGTCGTCATCCAGCGCGGAATTGGCAAAGTCATGCCAGGGGTTGTCGCTGTCATAGCCCTTGTCGCGCAGATAGGCGTTGTAGTGTTTCGCGCCGTTCGGATCATAGAAGCCATCCGGGCCTTCGGGCCGCATGCCGTCATCGCGCTCGAAGATGTCAAAGCCGCATTCCGCCACCCGCGCGCCGATGATGCTGTCGGGTTCGAGACCGAGCCGCGCCATGCCTTCGGCATCGGCCTTCATATGGGTCTTGCCCACGAGCCAGCAGTCCATCCCGGCCTTGCGCAGGTGGTCGCCCAGTGTCATTTCACCGACTTTCAGCGGGATGTTGTTCCAGGAGGCGCCATGGCTGTGCACATAGCGCCCGGTATAGGTGGACATGCGCGACGAGCCACAGATCGGTGACTGGATGTAGGCGCGTGTGAAGCGCACACCGCGGGCGGCGAGACGGTCGATATGGGGCGTGTGCAGATGCGGGTGGCCATAGCAGCTGAGGTAATCCCAGCGCAGTTGGTCAAACATGATGAACAAGATGTTTTTTGCTTTGGCCATGATGCCCTCATTGCTTGCGCTGCGATTGGGCCGCAATCCATCGGTGGATGCAAGCCGAAAGCAGGCTGCAGCGGTCGCGGCGCGGCCTTAGCGGTCCGCCCCGATGGCACGTGACAATTCGGCGGCGGCGCGGGCGACCTCATTGCCGAACCCGGTGATCTTGTCGTCGGGAATGCGGCTGGCGGGGCCGGATACCGAAATGCCGGCCACGGGTTCTCCGTTGGCGTCAAAGACCGGAGCGGCGACGCATTTCATGCCTTCGTTGCGCTCTTCTGCGTCAATCGAATAGCCGCGCGCGCGGGTCGCCTTGAGATCTGCATCCAGGGCCGCGCGATCGGTCAGGGTGAACGACGTAAACCGCTGCTGGCCATGTTCGATGATGATCTCGCTCAGGCGGTCTGCGTCCAGCTGCGCCATCAGCGCCTTGCCGATGCCGGAGGAGTGCATGGGCGAGAGCGTGCCGGGGGGGAAGAAGGCGCGGATCGAGGCGTGGGTTTCGATCTGGCTGAGAAACAGCACTTGTCCGCCGCGCTCGATCCCGAGGTTGGCGGTTTCGCCGGTGGCCTCCATCAGGCGGCGCAGGATCGGGCGGGCGCGTTCGACAAGGTTGGTGCGGCGCAGGAATTTCGAGCCGATCAGGAAGGCGCGCGGACCGATGTTCCAAAGCTGCTCGGCAGGGCTGAATTCGACCATGCCGCGCCCTTCCATCGTGACCAGCACGCGATAGACGGTCGCAGGAGATTCACCGGCGGTCTGGGCCAGTTCCGACAGGGTGGCGCTGCCCATGTCCGAGAGGGTTTCCAGAACCTCGAGAGCGCGGTCCAGAGACTTGATCGTGTTCTGGGCGGTTTTGTCGTGCCAGTCACGCGGACGGCCGCGCGCGCGTCGTGATTCTGGGGAATTTGCCGGGATCTCTGCCATGCTGCACCTGCATTGAAAAACTATTTCACATTATGAAAAAAGCAAACTACTGTAAACACGTGATTTTCCCCTTGTAGCGGTTTGTGAAAAACTTTTTCAAAAAAATTGAGTGCCGGGTCAGAACACCGCATAAGACATCAAATCCAATGCGAGGGAGAGACGCATCATGAGCTTTCAGAACCCGGTCTTCATTCCCGGCCCCACGAATATCCCCGAAGCAATCCGCAAAGCCTGCGATATGCCGACGATCGACCATCGCTCGCCCTTGTTTGCGACGATCCTGCATCCTGCGCTGGAAGGCGTGCGCGCCGTGCTCAAGCAGACGCGTGGTGAGACGTTCATCTTTCCCGCGTCGGGCACCGGCGGCTGGGAAGCGGCGCTGAGCAATACGCTGAACCCCGGTGACGGTATTCTGGCGGCGCGCAACGGCATGTTCAGCCACAAGTGGATTGATATGTGCACACGCTTCGGGCTGGATGTTCAGGTCGTGGATGTTGCCTGGGGCGAAGGTCTGCCAGTGGCGCAGTTTGAAGAGATCCTGCGTGCGGACACAGACGGCAAGATCAAGGCCGTTCTGGCTACGCATAACGAAACGGCAACCGGTGTTGTGTCGGACGTGGCGGGGCTGCGCCGCGCGATGGATGCGGCCGGACATGGCGCGCTGTTGATGGTGGACGGGGTCAGCTCGATCGGGTCCATGGATTTCCGGTTTGACGACTGGGGCGTGGACCTGGCTGTGACCGGGTCGCAGAAAGGCTTCATGCTGCCTGCGGGTCTGGCGATTGTCGGGTTCTCGCAAAAGGCGATTGCGGCCTCCAAGTCGAACACGCTGCCGCGCACCTTCTGGTCGATTGACGACATGCGCAGCGGCTATGCGGCCAATGCCTATCCCTATACGCCCTCGGTCGGGTTGATGAACGGTCTCAAGCTTGCCACCGAAATGCTGCTGGGGGAAGGTCTGGACGCTGTGTTCGCCCGCCATGCGCGTATCGCCGAAGGTGTTCGTGCGGCGACATTCGCCTGGGGCATGAAGCCCTGTGCGGTGAGCCCTGACCTTTACTCCAACACCGTGACCGCGATCTGCACGCCCGAGGGGTTCAATGCCTCGGATATCGTGTCCGTGGCTGCCAGGGAATATGGCATGGCCTTCGGCACTGGTCTGGGCGATGTCGCGGGCAAGGTGTTCCGCATCGGCCATCTGGGGATGCTGACGGATGCCATGGCGCTGTCGGGCATTGCCACGGCCGAGATGGTCATGGCAGATCTGGGTTTGCCGATCCAGTTGGGTTCCGGCGTTGCAGCGGCTCAGCAGGTCTATCGCCATGGTGCCATCGCCGAACGGATTGCAGCACAATGAAAGACATGATCCCCTATATCCCGACGTTTCAGGATATGCTGGATGCGCATGAGCGGATCATTCCGTATATCCATCGCACGCCGGTTCTGACCTCGTCCTATTTCAACGAACTGACCGGTGCCGAACTGTTCTTCAAATGCGAGAACTTTCAGAAAGCCGGTGCGTTCAAGGTGCGAGGTGCCTCGAACGCGGTGTTTGGTCTGACCGACGAGATGGCCGCGCGCGGTGTGGCCACCCATTCCTCGGGCAATCACGCGCTGTCGCTGTCCTATGCCGCGGGGCGTCGGGGTATCCCGTGCCACGTGGTCATGCCAAGGACTGCGCCCGAAGCCAAGAAAGCCGCCGTGCGCGGCTATGGCGGGATCATCACCGAATGCGAGCCTTCGACCTCGTCACGCGAGGAGGTGTTTGCCAGGGTGCAGGCCGAAACCGGGGCGGAATTCGTCCATCCCTATAACGATCCGCGCGTAATCGCCGGGCAGGGAACCTGCTCACGCGAGTTCATGGAGCAGACCGGTGGGGTCGACATCATGGTCGCGCCGATCGGTGGCGGTGGCATGATCTCGGGCACCTGCCTGACGCTGTCGCATATGGCACCCGAGGTGCAGATCATCGCTTCGGAACCCGAGCAGGCGGATGACGCCTATCGCAGCTTCAAGGCGGGTCACATTATCGCGGATGATGCGCCGGAAACCATCGCGGATGGCTTGAAAGTGCCGTTGAAGGAACTCACATGGCACTTCGTGTCCAACCATGTGACGGACATCCTGACGGCCTCCGAGCAAGAGATCATCGACGCGATGAAACTGACCTGGCAGCGGATGAAAATCGTGATGGAGGCCTCCTGCGCCGTGCCGCTGGCCACCATCTTGAAAAACAAGGAGCGCTTTGCAGGCAAGCGCGTCGGCGTGATCATCACGGGCGGCAATGTCGACATGATGAAACTTCCTTGGATGGCGCAGTAGCGCCGTCCAGACCACACAGGCTTTCTTGCGGGGCCTAACCCTCTGCACCCACCCAATACCGGGAGAAAAAGACGATGAAAGATCTGACGAACCTTGATCAATACGAAGTGGGCTATGACATTCCAGCGCTGCCCGGCATGGATGAGGCTGATATCCAGACTCCTTCGCTGATCCTTGATCTGGATGCGCTTGAGCGCAACATCAAGAAAATGGGCGATTACGCCAAGGCGCATGGTATGCGCCACCGGGTGCACGGCAAGATGCACAAATCCGTCGATGTCGCCAAGCTGCAGGTCGAACTGGGTGGTGCCTGCGGTGTGTGCTGCCAGAAAGTGTCCGAGGCCGAAGTCTTCGCGCGCGGCGGCATCAAGGACGTTCTGGTGTCCAACCAGGTGCGTGATCCTGCCAAGATCGATCGTCTGGCGCGCATGCCAAAACTGGGCGCGCGCACGATTTGCTGTGTCGATGATCTGGCCAATGTGGCTGATCTGTCGGCTGCTGCGACAAAGCACGGAACCGAGATCGAGTGCCTGGTGGAAATCGACTGTGGTGCCGGGCGTTGCGGTGTGACGACCACGCCTGCGGTTGTTGAAATCGCCAAGGCCATTGATGCGGCTGAGGGTCTGAAGTTTGCTGGTATCCAGGCCTATCAGGGTGCCATGCAGCACATGGATAGCTATGAGGATCGCAAAGCCAAGATCGGCATCGCCGTGGCGCAGGTCAAGGACGCCGTGGACACGCTCAAGGCCGAGGGTATCGAGTGCGACATCGTCGGTGGCGGCGGAACAGGTTCGTATTACTTCGAAAGCAATTCGGGCGTGTATAACGAGCTGCAGTGCGGATCCTATGCCTTCATGGATGCCGATTACGGTCGCATTCTGGATGAAAACGGCAAACGCATCGACCAGGGCGAATGGGAGAACGCCTTGTTCATCCTGACTTCGGTCATGAGCCATGCCAAGGCTGACAAGGCCATCGTGGATGCCGGTCTCAAGGCGCAATCCGTGGATAGCGGACTGCCGGTGATCTTTGGCCGCACGGATGTGGAATATGTCAAATGCTCGGACGAGCATGGTGTGGTTTCCGATCCGGCCGGAGTGCTGAAGGTGAACGACAAGCTGAAGCTGGTGCCGGGTCACTGCGATCCGACCTGCAACGTGCATGACTGGTATGTCGGTGTGCGCGACGGCAAGGTTGAAACCGTCTGGCCGGTGTCTGCACGCGGGCGGGCATACTGAACATGGGACTGGATACAAGCATGACCGACAGTGCCGTCACGATCGTTCCCGAGAGCGAGATCGCGGGGCTTATCACCCCCGAGATCGCCTTTGACGCGGTCGAGGCGACCTTTGCGGCCATGTCTCGCCGGTCCGCCTATAACTTTCCCGTCATCCGCGAGGCCATTGGCCACGCGGATGCGCTTTATGGCTTCAAGTCGGGGTTTGATCGCGAAAGCCTTGCCCTTGGGCTGAAGTCGGGCGGCTACTGGCCCGGCAATGACGCAAAGGGTCTGACCAATCACCAGTCCACCGTGATCCTGTTCGATGCCGATACCGGCAAGGTCAAGGCATTGGTGGGGGGCAATCTGTTGACGGCACTGCGCACAGCGGCGGCCTCGGCGGTGTCGATCAAGTATCTGGCGCGCAAAGACGCCAAGGTGCTGGGCATGATCGGTGCGGGCCATCAGTCGGCGTTTCAGATGCGCGCGGCCGTGGCGCAACGTGATTTCGAAAAGGTTGTCGGCTGGAATTACCACCCCGAGATGCTTTCGCGTCTTGAGGCCACCGCTGCCGAACTGGGTCTGCCTTTCGAGGCTGTGACGCTGGCCGAGCTGGGCGCGCAATCGGATGTGATCATCTCGATCACCTCGTCCTTTGCGCCCTCTTTGCTGGATGATCATGTCAAACCCGGCACGCATATCGCCTGCATGGGCACCGATACCAAGGGCAAGCAGGAGGTCGAGGCCTCGCTCTTGACCCGCGCCATCGTCTTTACCGATGAGATCGCACAGTCGATCACCATTGGCGAAGCGCAGCATGCGATTGCCGAGGGATCCCTGCGCGAAGATCAGATCATCGAGATCGGGGCCGTCATCAATGGCGATCACCCCGGTCGCAGCAGCGACGATCAGATCACGCTGTTTGACGGGACCGGGGTTGGTCTGCAGGATCTGGCCGTGGCCAGCGCCGCTGTGGACCTGGCCAAAGCCAAGGGTGTCGCCTCAAAGGTGGACTTCTAGACCTCTTGCATCTGGCGCTGTCCATTGGGGCCGCGCGTGCATAAGCCTTGACGGGCAGACCGACATAGCGGTCTGCCCGTTTCCATTGGAGCGACTGACATGCCCGGACAGATCAGCATTGCCATCACTGGCATGGGTCGGATTGGCCGTACCATCCTGCGCCAGATTGCCCTGCAGGGCAAAGACAGCCCCTTTCGGGTGGTGCATCTGAACGATATCGCGCCGCTGGAGACGATCGCGTATCTCTTGCGGTTTGACAGCGTGTTTGGCGGCTTTCCCGGACAGATCGAAACCGAGGGCGATGCGTTGATCCTGAACGGGCAGCGCATTGCTTTCACGCGGTCCGGTGATCTGGATGTGGATCTGTCCGGCGTCGATCTGTTGATGGAGTGTACCGGCAAAGCCCGGACGCGGGACTGGGCCGAACGGGGATTGCATCGTGGTGCCGGGGGGGTGCTGATTTCGGGGCCGTCCCCGGCGGTGGATGTCACGGTTGTGATGGGGGCCAACGACGCGGCGCTTGGGCAGGCGCGGATCGTATCGAATGCGTCATGCACCACCAATGCGCTGGCACCGGTTCTCAGCGCACTGGATCAGGCCTGGGGCATTGAGAGCGCGCATATGACGACGATCCATTGCTATACCGGCAGCCAGCCGATGATCGATGCGCCGCGTGATGATCTGGCGCGCAGTCGGGCCGGGGCGCTGTCGATGGTGCCGACAACGACCAGTGCGACATCGCTGATGGACGAGGTTCTTCCGCATCTGGCCGGGCGCATCAGCGGTGCCGCGGTGCGGGTTCCCACGGCCAGCGTGTCGTCGATCGATCTGGTGGTGCAGGCGCGCGATTTGCCGGCGGGTGATCTGAGAGGGCCACTCAAGGCGCTTGCCGAACTCGCGCCGGTGATCGGGTGGACGGACTGGCCGAACGTGTCCTCGGACATGCGGGCGCGGCCCGAGTCGGTGATCCTGGCGCTTCCGGAAACCAAGCGCATCGGCAAGAGCCAACTCCGCCTGTTTGGCTGGTATGACAATGAATGGGGTTTTTCCGCCCGGATGCTGGATATGGCGCAGAGGATGGCGGAGCGCAGGCCATAGGCAGGGCCGGCGTCACCGGCCCGTCACTTTGCCGCCACCTTCCTGAGTTGATCGCGCAGGGCCTTGTTCTCGGCGATCATCAGATCCATGGATTTCACGATCTTGGCCGATTGCGCCTCCATCTGACGGATCATCACGTCGAACTCCTTGAGGGGATCCCAGGTGACGGCTTTCGACCAGGCGTCCCAGCCTTCGCCGAACTGTCCGGCCATGACCTTCTTGAACAGCCCTTCGTTGCGCGCCTTGATGAAGGTCTTTCCCCAGAAGGACGGGCTGGTCATCTTGAAAAAGGAATCCCCCGTGATGCCCAGCACGGCGATGGCGTTGGTGCTGCTTTTGCTCATCTTCGAGGCCCCCGCCTGCAGGGCCGGTTCCAGCGCGGTCAGCCTCATGCCCGTGACTTCCTTGAGGATGTCCTTGTTGGCCTTGGCGACCTCGGTAGCTTTCATCGTGCTCATCTTGGCACCCTTGGCGACGATCTTCCCGATGGACATGAACAGTGTCGCCAGCATGGCGGCGGCATCGGCGGCCTGGGCTGTCTTCTTGAAGGACGCCTTGCCGCTGCGGATCTCGGAGGCCAATTGCGATGTGGTCTTGATCTGGTCCTTGCGCGCGGCTTCGAGATGCTTGATGCGCTCTTCAACGGTCGCGATCAGACTGTTGACGTCCTTGCGCTTGTCCGGTGTCAGCGCATAGTCGGGAATGATGATCTTGTCGCCCGGCTGGATCGCGTTGGGATCGGGTCGGGTCTTGCGGAACTTGGCGTTGACGGGATCCTCGTAGATGATCTTGAAGGATTTGACACCGTAACGCTTGGCGATCTTTTCAAGATTTTCGCCTTTCTTGACCTGATGCACAACGGTTCTGGGCATGCTCGGGGACCTCCGATCTGACACTGTTGCGCGTCAATGTGCAAACTCCGCCGGGTCGGATCAAGATTTTTCGGCCCAGCAAGGGGGGCGGCTGTCATGTTTATCCGCGCCCGATCATCGGCGGTGCGGACTGGTGGATCAGCTGTCTGCTCAGGGATATCACAGGTTGCGCCCAATTTTTGGGCGAAATCAGACGGGTCTCTGTGCGTAAATCGCCAAAATTCCCGCCGAGCTGTTCAGAATCTGGGCAAAATCGGTCACACAGGCTGTGTGGGCGCAAACACCGGCATAAGAAACCCCGCCAGGGGTCTGATCGTTTTTTCTGATCTGGATGGGACGCTGCTGGATCATCACAGCTATGCCCATGCACCGGCGCTGCCCACGCTGGAGCGGTTGCGAGGGGCCGGGATTCCTCTGGTTCTGGCCAGTTCCAAGACGGCGGCCGAGATGGTTCCGCTGCGCGCTGAACTTGGGTTTCAGCACTGTCCGATGATTTGCGAGAACGGCGCGGGTCTGATCGAGGCCGGTGGATTGGGGCTGAGCGGGGACGAGGAATATCATCGCTTGCGCCTGGCGCTGGATCGGCTGGGCGCTGATCTGCGCGGCGCGTTCGAGGGGTTTGGCGACATGACGCTGGCGCGGATATGCGACGTGACCGGCTTGACCGAAGAGGCCGCCGAGCGGGCCGCCAAACGTCAGTTTTCAGAGCCCGGGATCTGGAACGGGACTGAGGATGGCTTGCAGATGTTTCTGGCGGCACTCGATGCTGTGGGCCTGTCTGCGCGCAGGGGCGGGCGGTTCGTGACGCTGAGCTTTGGCAAGACAAAGGCCGATCAGATGAGCCATATCCTTGCGCAGATGCAGTGCGACACCGTGATCGCACTGGGCGATGCGCCCAATGACGCCGAGATGTTGCTGGCCGCCGATTACGCGATCATCCTGCCCGCTGCAAAGGGGGCGGCGGAACCGGAGATACCCGAGGGCAGCGGGCCAACAAGGATCCTGCGGGCCCAACAGCCCGGGCCAGATGGCTGGAACAAGACGCTGGGCGCGCTGTTAACGCAATTGGGCGTGGCTGAGGAGGAGGGAGACCAACGTGGCTGATTTTCATCAGAACGGAAACATCGCAACGCTGCACAATCTGCGCGGCGGGGCCGGGCGCTCGATGGAGCAGGCGGTGACGGCCTTTGCGCAGTCGCGCAAGATCAGCCTGATCCTGCCGTCTCTTTACTCGGAGCTTGAGGCACCGGCTTTGGGCCATATCGTCGAGGAACTGGCGCAGGTGCCTTATCTGCATCGGATCATCATCGGGCTGGACCGGGCGGATCAGGACCAGTTCGCGCATGCGGTCGCGTATTTCTCGAAGCTGCCGCAGGAGCATGTGGTGATCTGGAATGACAGCCCGCGCCAGAAGGCGATCGGATCGCGGCTGGAGGCGATGGGTCTGTATCCGTCCGAGCCGGGCAAGGGCAAGAATGTCTGGACCTGTCTGGGCTATCTGATGGCCTGTCAGGACAGTGCGGTGGTGGCGATCCATGACTGCGATATCACCACCTATAATCGCGAGATGCTGACGCGGCTGGTCTATCCCGTGGCCAATCCGAATTTCCCCTATCAGCTGGCCAAGGGATATTATCCGCGTGTCGGCGGAGGCAGCATGAACGGACGGGTCACGCGGCTGTTGGTGTCGCCCTTGCTGATCGCGCTCAAGAAGGTGATCGGGGATCGCGACTACATCGATTACCTGCGGTCGTTCCGCTATCCGCTGTCGGGCGAATTTGCCATGCGGACCGGTATGTTACCCGATCTGCGCATCCCGTCCGACTGGGGTCTGGAGATCGGGGTCCTGTCCGAGGCCTGGCGCAATCTTGCGCCGAAATCCGTCTGTCAGGTCGAGATCGCGGATACCTATGACCACAAGCATCAGGACCTCAGCAGCGAGGATGCCGGCACCGGGCTGAACCGCATGTCGACGGATATCTGCAAGGCGGTTTTCCGCAAGCTGGCGGCGGATGGAACGGTGTTCACCACGCATATCTTCCGCACGCTGAAAGCCACCTATTACCGCACCGCGCTGGATCTTCTGGAGAGCTATTACAACGACGCCGCGATGAACGGGCTGACGCTGGATCGCCACCGCGAGGAACAGGCGATCGAGCTGTTTGCCGAGAACATCATGCGCGCCGGGCAGGTGTTTCTGGACAACCCCTCAGAGACCCCGTTCATCGCCACATGGAGCCGGGTGCATGCGGCTGATCCGGACCTGATGCGCGATATGCTTTGCGCGGTGGCGGATGATCATGACGATCTGAAACGGGGGTAAATCCTCGGAAAAACTGCTGACACAACCCGTACACACCCGGTACACACCCTGTGCATACACTCTGCGCCGCGGGCGCAATGGTTGCCTGCGCGAGTGGTGGCCGTCAGTCGAAGGTTCCCGCCACGCGGCCCAGAAGCATGAAGGCGCGGGCGGTGCGGGTTTCGCTCAGAGCCTGGATGTCGCTGTCGGTTGCGCGGGGTTCGAACTCGCTCAGCATGCGGTCGAATTTGCGCAGAAAGTGATGGGCGGCGTCGCGAAAGATCGGATCCTGTTTCATGCGCCCTGCGGTCAGCGCCAGCGAAGAGCGATCCCGGATTCCGCCCAGGGGGGCCACGGCGCGGCCGCGGATGCCGCTTGAGAATTGCCGCCAGATTTCCGGGCGGGCCAGATCGGGGCGCAGGTCGTCCATGTAGATGCCGTCCTGGCTGAGCAGGGTCAGCACGTCCTGTGCGGCCTGGATCATCTGGGCGGTGTTGCGATCCTTCAGCGCGCGGCGCAGGGCGGCGAAACCGTCCTCGTCTTCGGCGGTTTCGGGAAAGTTCATGGCGCGGATGAAATCCGACGTCTCGAGCGGCGGTGACAGCTCTTCTGCGGGCGTGCCAAGTTCAAGGCGGCCCTGATCCTCGACCGGGCCTGCGGGGGCGGGTGGCGTCACGGAGGGGGCGCGCGTGTCGCGCCGGATGGTCGAGAACGTGGCCAGCGCGGTCTCGGTCTTCTTGGTGATCGCGGCGATCTCGTCGAGTTTTCTTGTAACCGAAGACGGCTCGGCACCGACTGCGCCGCGCTGCTGTTGTTGCAGATATGCCTGGCGGATCGCGTCGATGGACGATTGCAGGCGCTGGCTTTCCTCGCGCATGATGCGGCTGGCGCGTGCGGCGGTGGCGGCCACCCAGATCATCGCCACGGGCATGAAGATTGCCAGCATCGTGACCAGGAAGCCGGCACCGTCAAAGCCCGCCTGGGCACCATCGGGCATCATCACGAAAAAGATCACGGCGGCAATGACCCAGATCGCGCTGAGCGCGATGGCGACCACCTCGATACTTGTGACGCTCTGGCGCTCGGGGCGTTCATACAGACCCAAACGCGTCGGCTTGTTCTTAGTGTCTTGCCCGGACATGGGTGCCTCTGGCTGTAAAGGTCTCAGGAATAGACGATCTTGATGACCTCATAGGATTTCTCGCCCCCTGGGGTGCGCACTTCGACGCTGTCGCCTTCATCCTTGCCAATGAGGGCGCGCGCAATGGGGGATTTGATGTTCAGCAGACCCTTTTCGACATTGGCTTCGTGTTCGCCGACGATCTGCCATGTCTTTTCCTCATCCGTGTCTTCGTCCACCAGCGTGACCTTTGCTCCGAACTTGATGCTGCCGGAGAGTTTGGAGGGGTCGATGACCTCGGCCAGACCCAGAACCCCTTCGAGCTCCTTTATGCGGCCTTCGATGAAGGACTGCTTTTCGCGCGCGGAATGGTATTCGGCGTTTTCGCTGAGGTCGCCATGTTCGCGCGCCTCGGCAATCGCCTTGATGATCGCAGGGCGTTCCACGGATTTGAGGGTCTTCAGCTCGGCTTCCAGCGCGCTGTAGCCCGCCCGCGTCATCGGAATTTTGTCCATGGCACTCTTCCAAACAGTCCAGTCGCGCCGCAGGGATTTGACCCGGGGCCCGTTCATTCAGGTTGACCTGTACCTGACAGATAGCAGGGATGAAATGCAAGAGGCTTGGCGGTGCCATGCCCATGATGCGACAGGCACCGCTGGTCAGTGGTGGGGCCTAGTCATAGGATACCACCTCATATTCGATGCCATCCGCATCGTGGAAGTAAAAGCGCCGACCGGGTTCGTAATCGGCGTGGTTGTTGGGGGTGAAGCCCGCGGCAAGCACCTTGTGTTCCATGGCCCCGATGTCGTCGGTGACAACTGCCAGGTGGTTCAGACCGCCCACCGTGGTGTACGTGTTGTCGGTCGCGGCCTTGGGTGTGCCCGGTGTGTAAAGCGCCAGATAGCTGCGGTCATCGCCCACATGCACGCTGCGCCCCTTGTGAATCGAGTCGCCCGCCCAGCGGATATGCCAGCCAAAGACATCGCACATCCAGGCGGCGGTCTTGTCGGGGTCGGCGACGGTGTAATTGGTATGTTC
>NZ_JBASXK010000143.1:0-15220 GCF_049276915.1 Aestuariivita sp.
CGCGCAAAGACATCGTCAGCCCCCGCCCTGAGCAGGCACAGGCGGTCGGCCTCATCCTGGCTGCGGGCGATCGCGATGATCGGCACATGGAGCAGCATTTTGTCGGCCTTGAACTGCGCACAGATCATCGCCGCACGCCCATCCGGCAGGTTGTCGGACAGGATGATCAACGTGGGGGCTTCGCGACGCGCCTGGGCCAAAAGGCCTTCTGCGCTGCCGGTGACGATGACATCATAGCTCCACGGCTTGAGCTTGGCCTTGAGCAAAATGCGGTTGGTTGCGACGCCATCAGCTATGAGAACCGTTCCCTGCACCATAACCCCTTCATCGTGATGCTTGACCTGTGCGCCACAGTCTTTAGGTAAAACGGTTAACAAACCCTTTCCGACATCGGTAAAAGTGTTCTCACCCATGGCCATGACGCAAGACTACGCCGAGACGATCGCCCTGAAGGCGCTGGGCTGGCTTGTGGGCAACGAAGACCTGCTGCCCGTCTTTCTGGGGGCATCGGGAGCATCGCAATCAGACCTGCAGGCCCGCGCGGGGGATCCGGATTTCCTGGGGTCCGTTCTGGAGTTTCTGACGATGGATGATGCCTGGATCATCGCCTTCTGCGATGCGCATGAGATCGGCTATGAGGTTCCGCTGCAGGCCCGTTGGGCCTTGCCAGGCGGGGCTTCGGTGCATTGGACATGAGCATGGATATCGGCGCGATCCTGTTTGACAAGGACGGCACTCTGTTTGATTTCGGCGCGACATGGGAAGCCTGGGCGTCGTCGTTTCTGATGCGCGCAACCGGCGGGGATCGCGCCCGCGCGGCAGAGATCGGGCACCATATCGGCTTCGATCTGGAACACCGTGCCTTTGCCCGCGACAGTGTCGTGATCGCCGGCACCCCGGGCGAGATCACCTGCGCTCTCCTGCCGCACTTTCCCGACGTCGATGCGGATGCGTTTCTGGCGATGCTGAACGATGAGGCCGCGACGGCACCGCAGGCCGAGGCAGTGCCGCTGATCCCGTTCCTTGACGGGCTGATCCGGCGCGGTCTGACGCTGGGCGTCATGACAAATGACAGCGAGGCGGTGGCGCTTGCGCATCTGGGCGAAGCGCAGGTGCGGGATCGGTTCGCCTTCATTGCCGGGTTCGACAGCGGATACGGTGCGAAACCGGCCCCCGAGCCCTTGTTGGCGTTTTGCAAGGCCACGGGGGTTACGCCGGATCGGGCGATCATGGTGGGCGACAGCACCCATGATCTGATCGCCGGGCGGCGCGCGGGCATGGGCACGGTCGGCGTCTTGACAGGCATGGCCGAGGCCGAGACACTGGCCCCCTATGCTGATGTGATTTTCCCCGATATCGGCCATCTGCCCGGCTGGCTTGACGGGTCCAGAAAATGAGGGGTTTGTCCCATGTCACGTGTTGAGACCCGCCTGGCCGAGCGTGGACTTGTGCTTCCGGCACCGTTGAAAATCCCCGAAGGGATGGTTCTGCCCTTTCCCGAAGTCAACATTCGCGGGGATCGCGCGATCATTTCGGGGCAGGGACCGTTGAACCCCGATGGCACCTTGTCAGGCCCGTTTGGCAAGGTCGGAATCGATGTGAGCGTGCAGGAGGCCAACCATCTGGCGCAGATGACGGGGCTGGCGATGATCGCCGGGCTCAAACGCGCGCTGGGCGATCTGGACCGGGTGACGGGATGGGTGCGGGTGTTCGGCATGGTCAATTGCAGCCCGGATTTCAGCCAGCAACCCACCGTGATCAACGGGTTTTCCGATCTGATTCTGGATGTGTTCGGCCCTGAGATCGGGCGTCACGCACGCTCGGCAGTGGGGATGGCGTCGCTGCCGATGCAGCTGGCGGTCGAGATCGAGGGCGAAGTGGCGTTCAAGCTCTGAGCATTTCGGGTTTTGGCTGGTCTGCGGGAAAAAACGACAAGGCGCGTCGCAAACAGCGCCGCTTGGCGGTGTGATTTGAGGCCTTCTTCGGATGACGTTGATCCAGGAGGGACCTCATGGCAGATGCAGCGACACGCAAGAAACGCGGCGGCGGACGGGCGGGCAATGCGCACCGGCGCGGAGGCGAAGTGATCGAGCAGATGCCCTGGCGCATCCCGGTCAACATCGATCGCCCCACCGAACCCCTGAGCGAAGAAGGTGTGGCCGCCATCCACGAAGGCGCGATGCGCATTCTGGAGGAAATCGGGGTCGAGTTCCTGAACCCCGAGGCGCTGGCGATCTTCAAGCAGGCGGGCTGCAAGGTCGAGGGTGACCTGGTCAGGATGGACCGGGATTTCGTGATGGAGATGGTGGGCAAGGCCCCGTCTGAATTCACCATCACACCGCGCAACCCCGCGCGTCAGATCCCCATTGGCGGCAAGCACATCGTGTTTGGCAACGTGTCCTCACCGCCAAATTACTGGGATATGGAACTGGGCCGGAAGGTTCCGGGCAATCGCGAGATGTGTCAGAACCTGCTCAAGCTGACGCAATATTTCAACTGCATTCATTTCGCCGGCGGTTATCCTGTAGAGCCGGTGGATATCCATGCCAGCGTGCGCCATCTGGACGTGCTCTATGACAAGCTGACGCTGACGGACAAGGTGATGCACGCCTATAGCCTTGGCAAGGAGCGGGTCGAGGATGTGATGGAGATGGTGCGCATCGCCGGTGGATTGTCGCATGAGGAATTCGACGCCACTCCGCGGATGTATACCAACATCAATTCGACCTCGCCGCTCAAGCATGACTATCCGATGATGGATGGCTGGATGCGTCTGGCGCGGCGCGGTCAGGCGCTGGTGGTCACACCTTTCACCCTGGCCGGTGCCATGGCACCTGTCACGATGGCCGGTGCCGTGGCGCAATCGATTGCCGAGGGGCTGTGCGCGATTGCGCTGGCGCAATACATCAATCCCGGCGTGGCCTGTGCGATCGGCACGTTCACGTCGAATGTCGACATGAAATCGGGCGCGCCGGCCTTCGGAACGCCCGAATACATGCGCGCAACCCAGATGACGGGACAGCTGGCGCGGTTTTACGGCCTGCCCATGCGCTCGTCGGGGGTCTGTGCGGCCAATGTGCCGGATGGTCAGGCGATGTGGGAGACCTCGAACAGCCTTTGGGCGGCAGTCCAGTCAGGCACCAACATGGTCTATCACGCCGCCGGATGGCTTGAGGGCGGGTTGATCGCCTCGCCTGAGAAATTCATCATGGATTGCGAGCTCTTGCAGCAGATCCAGCGCTATATGGAGCCCGTGATTACCGCCACGGGACCAGATGAAATTGCGCTGGACGCGATCAAGGAGGTAGGCAACCAAGGCCACTTCTTTGGCATCCAGCACACGCAGGATCGCTATACCACGGCCTTTTATCAGCCCTTCCTGTCGGATTGGAAAAACTATGAAGCCTGGGAGGCGGCCGGCGCGGTCTGGACGCCTGAGCGTGCGCATCACATGTTCAAGGAGATCATCGGCAGTTTCGAGGCGCCGCCCCTCGATGAAGCCATCCGCGAAGAGCTTGCCGCATTCGTCGAGAGGCGCAAGCGCGAGGGCGGGGCACCGACGGATTTCTGAAGCGTCATGGCGTGGTTGAACCGGCTGTAGCCGATCCCGCCACGCAAGCCCTTGGCCCTGATCCCGCTTGGCTATAGCTTTGGTGCGAAGCCAACAAGGGTGCGGGAATGACGGACAGCGATGCAGGTGTGGGCGGGCGGGTCTTTCTGATTGGATTTGGCGCTCTGGCGGCCTTTTGCCTTTGGGTGCTGGCCGATAGCTGGGGTGCCGATCTGCTGGGCGCGCGGGTTTTTCTGACGCTGTTTTCCTTTGCGGCCGTGTTCTTTGGTGTGGCGCTTGCTGTGACCGGACCTGTGTCGGTAGGGCGAGCGGTGCTTGCCGGGCTGATGGTGGCTGTTCCGATTTCGACTCTGATCAGCTGGGCGGGCTTTCGCTTTGATGAGGCCGGTCAGTTTCTGGATGACCCCCGGGCGCTGGCGGTTGCCGGGGTGATGGTGGTTCTGGCGACTCCGTTTGTGTCGGTGTGGATGTCGCAGCGTGAGCGGGTTTTTGACTATGCCACTCTGTTTGACACGGCCTGGACAATCGCTGTGCGCTATGTGGCGGGCTGGCTGTTTGTCGGCGTGTTCTGGGTCATTGTGTTCTTGTCGAACTCCTTGCTGGAACTTGTTGATATCGAGGTCATTCAGGTTCTTTTCGAGGTCGACTGGGTCCGCTTTGCGCTGAGCGGCGCGGTGCTGGGTCTTGGCCTTGCGGTGGCGTTCGAGCTCAGGAAATATGTCTCGCCCCTGCTTTTGTTGCGATTGCTGCGGCTTTTGCTGCCGATCGTTCTGGGTGTGGTTGCCGTGTTCATCGCCGCTTTGCCGTTTCGGGGGCTGTCACATCTGTTTGGCGAATTCTCGTCAGCGGGAACGCTGATGGGGGTTGCGATTGCCGCGATCTCGCTCATCAGTGTGGCGCTGGATCGTGACGATGCCGATGGGATCAACACCCCTGGCATGAAGGCGGCGGCGCGGGCTTTGGCAATGACGGTGCCGGTGCTGAGCGGTTTGGCGCTCTGGTCGGTGGTCCTGCGGGTCCAGCAGTATCAATGGACGCCCGAGAGGGTACTGGCGATCACGGTTGCGGCTGTCTTGCTGATCTATGGTCTGACTTATGCCATCGCGGCGCTGCGCGGGCGTGGCTGGCGCGGTGCGATCCGACGCGGGAACGTGACCATGGCGTTGATCGCGATGGTGGTGGCCGCACTGTGGCTGACGCCGGTTCTGAATGCAGAAAGGATCTCGGCCCAAAGCCAGTTGGCGCGCTTTGAGACCGGTGAGGCGACGCCCGAACAATTGCCCCTCTGGGAGATGGCCAATGACTGGGGTCATGCCGGCCAGGCCGCGCTGGCCGCGCTTGAGGCGCAGGCGCAGCAGGCACCGGACGGCGATCTGAGCACGCGCCTGTCGGCGTTGGCGGGGTCCGAGACGCGGTTTGATTTCGAACAGCGCATGAACACTGAAACGGCGTTGATCGGGCTTGGCCAGTTGGTACCGCTGATGGCGGTGCGCCCGGTTGGGGCGATCGAACTGACCGAAGAGATGTTTGCCGGATTGCCTGATTATCGCCTGACCCGTTGGCAGCAGGGCTGCGCGCGTCAGGATGGGGGCGGGCCGAGCTGCGTGTGGGTCTCCGGTGCCTTCCTGCCGGGTATCCCGGCAGATGAACAGGCGGTGATCCTGTTTCACGCGGCAGGCCGGGTTGTGGGCAATCATGTGACTCTTGAAAACGGCCAGATCACCGATCGGGTGCGCGAGCTTTATGACATGGGCTCGGACAGTTGGGCCGAGTTGCCCGCAGATGCCATCGCCCGGGTCTTGTCCGGCGACTTCGAGGTGGTGCCCAGCGGCGTGTCGGTGTTGCAGCTGGACAAGCTGCGGTTGCTGCCGGGCAACTGAGGGCGCCTGCAGGGGCTAAAAATACCGAAAATTGAACCTGTTGGGACGCCGTTAAGCAGTGCTGCGCGATGCTGAAACCTTCTGAGGTCAGAGGTATCCATGCATGGATTGATCAACACCGCGATCGAGGCGTTCGCCCGCGAGACATATGGGCAGGATCTGTGGCTGCGCGTCAGCGATGAGGCCGGTCTTGGCTTTACCTCTTTCGAGGCGATGCTGAGCTATGAGGACAGCGTGACGGATCGCACCATCACCGCCCTGGCGTGCCTGCTGGGCCGTGCGCGCGACCCATTGCTTGAGGATCTTGGGACATTCCTTGTGACCAGCCCCACCTTGCCCGCGATCCGCCGGTTGCTGCGCTTTGGGGGCGTGACCTATGAGGATTTTCTGCACTCGCTCGAAGAATTGCCGGATCGGGTGCGGCTGGCAGTCGATGATCTGTCCTTGCCGGGCCTGAGCCTGATCGAGCAGGGGCAGGGGCGGTTCGTGCTGCATTGTGATCCCGGTCTCGAGGGGTATGGCCATGTCATGGTGGGCGTTTTGCGCGCCATTGCGGATGATTACGGCGCATTGGCGATGCTGGATCATCAGGGTGCGCGCGCGGGGGACAGCACCGGCGGCGAGGCGATCTCGATCGCAATCATCGAGGACACCTATGCCGAGGGCAGAAGTTTTGAGTTGGGGATGGGATCATCATGATGAAACGGTCGATGGATCTGATTTGTCCGATGCATGCGGTGGTCGCAACGCAGGGACAGATCCTGCATGCGGGTCCGACGCTGCGCAAACTGCGCCCGGAACGGGAATTGGTCGGCAGGCCCTTCCTTGAGATCTTCGACGTGATGATCCCACGGGATGTCATGCGCACCGAAGATCTGTTTGCCCATATGGGCCGCAAGCTGCATCTGCGCTTTCGCGACAGCCCGCAGACCACGTTCAAGGCCATCGGCATGCCTGCCATCGACGCAGAGGGGATGCTGCTCAACCTGTCCTTCGGAATTTCCGTGGTCGAGGCGGTGCAGGACTATGCGCTGAGCAATACCGATTTCGCGCCCACGGATCTGACCATCGAGATGCTGTATCTGGTCGAGGCAAAATCGGCCGCAATGGATGCATCGCGCCGCCTGAATGAACGGTTGCAGGCGGCCAAGACGGCGGCCGAGCATCTGGCGCTGACCGATGCGTTGACAGGGTTGGACAATCGGCGGGGGTTGGAAAACTTTGTGACCCGACTGATCGCGCGGGGCGGGGATTTTGCGCTGATGTTTGTGGATCTGGATTATTTCAAACAGGTGAATGACACGCTGGGTCACGCCGCCGGGGATCATGTCCTTCAACAAGTCGCCCGGATCATGCGCGAGGAAACGCGTACGCGTGACATGGTGTCCCGGGTGGGGGGCGATGAATTCGTGCTGGCCATCGATGCCGCACCCGGGCGCGATACGATCAACCGGATCGCCAGCCGCCTGATCTCGCGTCTCAGCGTGCCAATCATGTTCGGTGACATGGCCTGCCGTATCTCGGCCAGTATAGGCACGGTTTTCTCGCGCGACTATGCCACCCCTCAGATTGCCCAGCTGTTCAGCGATGGGGACAGCGCGCTTTATGCATCCAAGGAAGCCGGGCGCGGCTGCCATACGGTGTTTGACGCGGCGCAGCGTGGCGCGCAATCGGCTTGACGCTGCAGGAGGGATGACGAAACACTGCACGTATCGTCCCCTCAAGGCCAGGAGGTGCCTGTGACCGTCCCCGCCAAACCTGCCGCGCTGACGCAAGACCCGCATGCGCTGCGCGACATCCGCGAAAAGACGCTGGAGATAGCGATCGGCCGTCAGGTACGCGCCTTGCGGACGCGCCAGCGGATGACCGGGGCCGATCTGGCCGCACAGGCCGGGCTGTCGGTCGGGATGCTGTCCAAGATCGAAAATGGCGTGATCTCACCCTCGCTGCAGACCATACAGGCGCTGTCCCACGCGCTGGGTGTTCCGCTGACGGCCTTGTTTGCCGGGTTTGAAGAGCCGCGCGGCGCGATGCATGTCAAAGCCGGAGAAGGGGCCGAGACCCAGCGCGCCGGCACGCGCGCGGGTCATCAATACCACCTGTTGGGTCATATCGGTGCCAATAACTCTGGCGTGGTTGTCGAACCCTACCTGATCACGCTGACCTCGGACAGCGACCGGTTTCCGGCGTTTCAGCATGAGGGGATCGAGATCCTCTATGTGCTGGACGGGGTGGTCGGGTATCGGCATGCCGACCGGATCTATCGGCTTGAGCCGGGGGATACGCTTTTGTTCGATGCCGACGCGCCCCATGGCCCGGAAGAGCTGATCGAGCTGCCCGCGCGCTACTTGTCGATCATCTCCTATCCGCAGCAGGTCTGAACAGCCTGTTTTTTGAGCGCCTGTCAGGCAGGGTGCTTGGAAACCATCGCAGCAATGCTCAACGATGTTTCCTAAAAGGAAAAAAAATATATTGTCAGGAACAGCGTGTCTGGGTAGCACTGAAACCGGACACTGACATGACAAAAGGCGAAACATCATGTGTGGCATTGTTGGCCTGTTTCTCAAGAACGAAGATCTGCGCCCGCGTTTGGGCGATTTGCTGAGTGATATGCTGATCACGATGACAGATCGTGGTCCCGACAGCGCGGGTATCGCGATCTATGGAGATGAGGCCGAGGCGCTCAAGCTGACCGTACAATCGGATACACCGGATACCGCCTTTGACGCGCTGGAGCCTGATCTGAGCGCGGCCGCGGGCCAACCGGTGTCGGTACGCGTGATCGACACCCATGCGGTCATCCTGCTGCCCGAGGACGCGGAAGACGCCGTGCGCGCGGTTCTGGCGAAACGCGGCATTCGCGTGATGGGCGCGGGCCATTCCATGGAGATATTCAAGGAGACCGGCCTGCCCGAAGATGTCGCGCGTCGCTTTGCCATTCGCCAGATGGGCGGCACCCATGGCATTGGCCACACGCGGATGGCGACGGAATCGGCGGTGACCACGCTGGGTGCGCATCCGTTTTCCACCGATGACGATCAGTGCCTCGTGCACAATGGCTCTTTTTCCAACCACAACATCATGGGCCGGGTTCTGGCGCAAAAGGGGTTTGCCCCCCAGACCCAGAACGATACCGAAGTCGCGGCCTGTTACATCTCGTCCCGGCTGGCTGAAGGGGCCAATCTGGGCACGGCGCTCGAGGGCACGCTCAAGGATCTTGACGGCTTCTTCACCTTCGTTGTGGGCACCAGGACCGGCTTTGGCGTCGTGCGCGATCCGATTGCCTGCAAACCCGCCGTGATGGCGGAAACCGACGACTACGTCGCCTTCGGGTCCGAGTACCGCGCGCTGGCCACATTGCCCGGCATTGACGCCGCCCGCGTCTGGGAACCGGAACCCGCCACTGTTTACTTCTGGGAGCGCTGAGCATGCAGGTGATCGATCTGGAACAGACGCCGCTGCGCGAGTTGAACGCCATGTTGCAGACGCAGGCCAGGCAAACCAACATGACCGCCTGGGAAATCCATAATCCCAAGGGTGCCCACGCGGTCGCCGTCGGTCTGGACGGGCCGCTTGAGGTCACGATCAAAGGCTCGACCGGGTATTACTGCGCCGGGATGAACAAGGAAGCCACGGTGCATGTAACCGGCTCTGTCGGGCCCGGCGTGGCGGAAAACATGATGTCGGGCACCGTGATCATCGACGGCGATGCCAGCCAATATGCCGGGGCGACCGCCCATGGCGGGCTGTTGGTGATCAAGGGCAATGCCTCATCGCGCTGCGGGATCTCGATGAAGGGGATCGACATCGTGGTACATGGCAATATCGGCCACATGTCGGCCTTCATGGCGCAGAAGGGCAACCTTGTGGTGCTGGGAGACGCGGGCGAGGCGCTGGGCGATTCCCTTTATGAGGCGCGGATTTTCGTACGCGGTGCGGTGAAATCCCTAGGTGCCGATTGCATCGAGAAAGAGATGCGGCCCGAACATCACACGCAGCTGGCCGCGTTGCTGGAGCGCGCGGGAGCGGATGCGAAACCCGAAGAATTCCGCCGCTATGGCTCGGCGCGCAAGCTCTATAACTTTGATATCGACAACGCGGGGGAGTATTGATCATGGACCGCACTCCGAACACCGTACCGCGCAAAAGCTGGACCTTTTCCGACGAAGTGAATTCGGAAATCCGCCGGGCCGCGGCGACAGGTATCTATGATATCCGCGGCGGTGGGGCCAAACGCCGTGTGCCGCATTTCGATGACCTGCTGTTTCTCGGGGCCTCGATCAGCCGCTATCCGCTGGAAGGATATCGCGAACGTTGCGAGACCAAGGTCACGTTGGGCACCCGTTTTGCCAGCAAGCCGATCGAACTGGATATACCGATCACCATTGCGGGCATGAGCTTTGGGTCCCTCTCGGGTCCGGCCAAGGAGGCGTTGGGGCGCGGCGCGACCTTGGCGGGCACCTCGACCACCACCGGAGACGGCGGGATGACCGAGGAAGAGCGGGGGCATTCGGCCAAGCTGGTCTATCAGTATCTGCCAAGCCGCTATGGCATGAACCCGGACGATCTGCGCCGCGCGGATGCGATCGAGGTTGTCGTGGGTCAGGGTGCCAAGCCCGGCGGCGGCGGTATGCTCCTGGGTCAGAAGATCACCGAACGGGTGGCGGGTATGCGCGATCTGCCCATGGGTGTCGATCAGCGCTCTGCCTGTCGCCATCCGGACTGGACCGGGCCCGATGATCTGGAAATCAAGATTCTCGAACTGCGCGAGATCACCGGTTGGGAAAAGCCGATCTATATCAAGATCGGTGGCGCAAGGCCCTATTATGACGTGGCTTTGGCGGTCAAGGCCGGGGCTGATGTGATCGTGCTGGACGGCATGCAGGGCGGCACGGCGGCGACGCAGGATGTGTTCATCGAACATGTGGGCCAGCCCACGCTGGCTTGTATCCGGCCGGCGGTCAAAGCGCTTCAGGATCTGGGCATGCATCGCAAGGTACAACTGGTTGTATCGGGCGGTATCCGCACCGGGGCGGATGTGGCCAAGGCGCTGGCACTGGGGGCGGATGCGGTCTCGATCGGGTCTGCGGCGCTGATCGCCATCGGAGACAATGATCCGAAATGGGAGGCCGAGTATCAGGCGTTGGGCAGCACGGCCGGGGCCTATGATGACTGGCATGAGGGCAGGGACCCTGCGGGCATCACCACGCAGGATCCCGATCTAATGTCACGGCTTGATCCGGTGGAAGCAGGACGGCGGCTGCGCAATTACCTCAATGTGCTGACACTGGAATGCCAGACCATCGCGCGGGCCTGTGGCAAAAGCCACGTGCACAACCTCGAACCCGAGGATCTCTGCGCCCTGACGATAGAAGCTGCCGCCATGGCTCAGGTGCCCTTGGCGGGAACCGAGTGGATTCCGGGGAAATCAGGTATGTAATGTGGCGGACGCGGCCAAAACCGCGTCCGACCGAGTTTAGAGCAAAGGACCATCAATATGACCGATCTTGCCGCGTTCGCCGCAGAAAATGGCGTTAAGTTCTTCATGATCTCGTTCACCGACCTCTTTGGCGGGCAACGGGCCAAGCTGGTTCCGGCGCAAGCCATCGCGGATATGCAGCAGGACGGGGCCGGATTCGCAGGCTTTGCGGCCTGGCTCGATATGTCGCCAGCCGATCCGGACATGCTGGCGGTCCCTGATCCCGACACGGTGATCCAGTTGCCCTGGAAGCCCGAGGTGGCCTGGGTTGCCGCCAACCCGGTGATGGAGGGGGCCGAGGTTGCTCAGGCCCCACGCAACGTGCTGCGCGCGATGGTGGCCAAAGCCGGCGCAAAGGGCATGCGTGTCAAAACCGGGATCGAGGCCGAGTTCTTCCTGCTCACTCCGGATGGCAAGGAGATTTCAGATCCCGCCGACACCGCGGCCAAGCCCTGTTATGATCAACAGGCGGTGATGCGGCGCTATGATGTGATCGCCGAGATCTGCGAATACATGCTGGACCTGGGCTGGGGACCCTATCAGAACGATCACGAGGACGCCAATGGCCAGTTCGAGATGAACTGGGATTTCGCCGATGCGCTGGTGACGGCGGATCGCCACTCGTTCTTCAAGTTCATGGTCAAATCCGTGGCCGAGAAATACGGGCTGCGCGCCACTTTCATGCCAAAACCCATCGCCAATCTGACCGGCAACGGCTGTCATGCGCATATCTCGGTCTGGGACATGGAGGGCAAGTCCAACGTCTTTGCCACGGATACCGGAACCGGTCCTGCGGGCGAGCTTGGCCTGTCCGAGCAGGGCAGCCACTTCCTTGGGGGCATCATGCGGCATGCAGAGGCCCTGGCCGCGCTGACCAACCCCACGGTGAACAGCTACAAGCGCATCAACGCCCCGGCGACCCTGTCGGGTGCCAGCTGGGCCCCCAATACGGTCACCTGGACCGGCAACAACCGCACTCATATGGTGCGCGTCCCCGGCCCGGGCCGGTTCGAGCTGCGTCTGCCGGACGGGGCGGCCAACCCCTATCTGCTGCAGGCCGCCATCATCGCCGCCGGTCTGTCGGGACTCGAGGCAAAAGCCGATCCCGGCCCGCGCCATGATATCAACATGTATACCGATGGTCATACGGTCAAAGATGCCGTGCGCCTGCCGCTGAACCTCATGGATGCGATCCGCGCCTTCCAGTCCGACACGGGCCTAACCACGATGCTGGGTGCCGAATTTTCGGCCAGCTATGCCAAGATGAAACTGCAGGAATGGCAAAGCTACATGCAGCATTTCTCGGACTGGGAGCGTGAGAACACGCTGGATATCTGAGGGGAAGACGACGTGGCAGCCCGTAGGGGAGGGGATAACATGAGGGCTAATCCCCTTTTTTCATTGATTTACAGCTGCTTGAGTCTATACCTACGGGGAAAACCTACGGGGAAAAGATGCCCAGATACCTAGAGAGACAGTTCAACACTTGGCATGTTGTCGTCTACATCCCCAAGGATGTTCAGCCCTATTTCAGGAAGACCAAGTTCACTCAGACCCTGCAAACTGACAGCAGGTCAGAGGCTGAAGTTCTCAAGTTGCCCTACGTCGCTGAGTGGAAGGCCCTCATCAAAGCTGCCCGCAACAACAGGGGTCCGGTCAGCCTGCAAGCCATAGCCGATGAGGTCAGGCTGCTGCGCGACGAAATCAAAACTAAGTGGAAAGGCTTTGAGGATGAGGCCATTATGGAGTTGGCATACAATCTACGCGACAATCCAGACCAAGACTATGCTGAGGAACTGCTATCAAGGGTTCAGGGTGACTGGACCCCAACAGAAGGGTTCATTGAAGACTGGATAGCCCAAGCCGAGTTTCAGCCCAAGACAGCAGATGAGGCTAGGGCCAACCTCACGCTGTTCTGCGACAAGTTCAGGTTCTTTGAGACTGTGGGAAAGGAAGACCTTGAGGGCTGGGTAGATGAACTGCGTTCGAGTCTGAGTGTCCCGACAGTCAAAAAGAAAGTCGGGCATGTCAGAGGCTACTGGCAGTTCTGTGTTGATAAGAAACACACCAAGGCGCCCCCGCCACCTCAAGGGTTGGTCAAGGCACCCAAGCGCAGCAAGGCCCTAGTCGCTGAGGAAATGAGGTCAAAACGTAAGTCTTGGACTGTCGAAGATTACCACAAGCTGCTGGCTGCTAGACCAGACGACACCGTTCTGAACGATCTGATTAGGCTGGGTGCCCATACAGGGATGCGGAGGGAAGAACTGTGCGCCATGAAGCTGGAACAGGTGAAGTCTGACAGGTTTGTTGTCGAAGATGCCAAGTCTGCTGCTGGGTGGCGTGAAATCCCCATCCATTCGGACATCAAGCAGCTTGTGGCTAGGCTGTTCGATGAAAGCACAGACGGCTACTTGTTACCCGACCTGACAGCCAACAAATACGGGCATAGAGGGTCAGTCATTGGGCATAGGTTCAGCCGCCTAAAGACCAGTCTGGGCTACCCAAAGAACTTTGTGTTTCACTCGTTCAGGAAGACCCTAACCTCCATGATGCGGGATGCTGGAATCCCTGAAAGTCAGGCAGCGCTCATCGTTGGGCACGACTTGGACACCATGACTTATGGTCTGTATGGCAACGACATCAGCTTTGCTAGGAAGGCTGAAATCATGGCGTCTGTTTCCTACAGGCTGTAGGTTTGGCCTCTCGGCCACGTCGCCGCAGTCGTTGAGTGCATTTAACGGCACTTCCAGAAAAAACGCGGGGCTGAGCGGCACTGACGGGCATCTTGTCGCCCCTATCATTGCACACCTGCTAGATGAGAATGGCAACTCAGTGATGGGTATACCGCAAGAGGAACTGGATGAGGTTCTGGCTGAAGCTGCTGATGCTATCCCTGATGCTGTGTCGGAAATCTATCAGTTTTGGCGTTCTCTTGGTCAGCCAACGGCCTGATGCACTTCGATGACATTGCCCTCAGGATCATGGAAAAACACCTGATGCCACTCTTTGGCAAATGCAGTCCCATAGTCCGAATAAGGGATGCCGTGCTGATCTAACAGAGCTTTGAACGCTGCTATGTCGTCCGTCCTGAAGGCTATATGCCCCCGCTCAACGGGGTTGATGACCTCCCCATTCTTGAAGGCGACAGTAAGGTCTTTGGTGGCGAGGTGCATCTGCATCTGACCATCGGTAGCAAATCTAATCTTTCCATCGTAACCACTGGTCGAGGTGGCTTCAGGTCGTGGGAATGTGGTCATCGGAATATCAGCTAGACCAAGGATGTTGGTGTAGAAGTCATGCAGCCTATCGACGTCTTCAGCGACATAGTTGATGTGGTGGAACTCTAGCTTCATGGCTTCGTCTCTATTTCCCTTGGTAATGGAATGCCTATATCGTCAACAATAGCGCTGTAGCAAAACCCTTAGGCGGATTCCTCTTGTGTATTTTGATAACTCATTTAACTTTTCACGACAAATAAGATAAAAGTTGATGTTGATATTCTTAAGATTCGGCTTCAGATCACTTTCATCATACATACCTGTACTAGAATAATTATCCTCTATGTTCGCCTCTAAAATACCCCAGCTGCTAGAAAGGGTCTGGGCAGATGTCCATGTCGGGTAGGTCTGTCCTAGAACATCGGTAGATATGATCTCGCTTCGCTGTGGGGGAGAGTGGATTCCAATTTCCTCTGGGGGTAACCCGACCGACTCGCGCCGTCTGCGATCAGGCAGATACCGCTCGGGCCGAAAAAGGCTTGGCAAGCAGACAGATTCAGGCGAATTTGCGTTGAAAGACATGCAGCTTGGGGAATGTCGGTTGTTATCAAACGGCATCCACTAGGGGGATGTCAGATGATAGGAGAGCATTCAGAATGAATAAATTCACAGTGGGCCTTTTCAGTGCTGTGTTGTCTATATGTGTCGGTTTTGCGGAGCTAGCGTTTTCTGAAGAAAGTGCAAATACATTCCGTCGGGATAATTTTTTTATCATTGAATCATCAGAAGCTAACGGGCTCAAAGGCGATAGAAAAAAAGTTAAACTTAAGCTTACCGCTGGATTTCCTGATGGCAGGGGTCCTTTTCCAGTTGTTGTGATTTTGCATGGCTCAGGTAACATGAAAGGAAGAGACGTTGAGCTTGGAAAGATCCTGGTTGAAAATGGCGTTGCCTGGCTCGGTGTGCAAACTTTTGATTCAAGGCGTCTTTCCAACACTAACTATTTTCTCAGATTAGCTAAGGCAAATATTTTTGATCAAGTCAACGATGCGTACGCAGCTCTAAATTTTAT
>NZ_JBASXK010000144.1:0-30549 GCF_049276915.1 Aestuariivita sp.
TCTGGCGGAACCGCGTCACGGCGGCCTCATCCAGAATGATCTCGCTGACGGGGGCAAGTTCGACCACATCCAGTTTTTCCGTTGTGCGCTGGGTGCCGGGATCAAAGCGGCGTGCACCGTCCAGAACGTCGCCGAAGAAATCCAGCCGCACCGGGCCACCCTCTCCGGGCGGGTAAATGTCGATGATGCCGCCGCGTATCGCGTAATCGCCCGGCTCCATCACCGTGGGGCTTTGTGAAAAGCCCATGCGCACCAGGAACTGACGCAAGGCGTCTTCGTTGACGCGGGTGCCCACGCGCGCGCTGAAGGCAGCCTCGCGCAGCACGTCGCGCGCGGGCACGCGTTGGGTTGCCGCGTTGATCGTGGTCAGCAGGACAAAGCGATCCGGCAGCGCGCCATGAACGAGGGCCGCCAAGGCCGCCGTGCGCATGGCCGAGATATCTGCGTTGGGCGAGACGCGATCAAAGGGCAGACAATCCCATGCCGGAAATGTCAGGACAGGCAGATCAGGTGCAAAGAACGCCAGAGCTTCGGCCATGGCGGCCATGCGCTTGTCATCGCGCGCGATATGCAGCACCGGCCCCTCGACCCGCGCACTCTCGTTGACGATGAGTTGAGCGTCGAAACCTTCGGGCGCGCCGCCTACGACGATATGTTCGGGGTTCTTCATGTCATGGGCCAGATGGGCTGTTTGGCTTAACCGTCAAGCGCCCAGGGCCCGGTGATTGCGATGTTCTGATACATTCCCCACATGGCCGTCACAAAGATCGACAGGGTGCCGATCATCTGCGTCACAAGGCGATGGCGTGACAGCACACGTCGCAATTCTTCGCCTTTGGGCGGATTATGTTCGATCTTTTGAGCCAGTTTGAGGTTTGTGAGACCGACAATCGTCATTGGAAAGGCAAGCAGGAACACCGCTTGGGCGAATTCGATGCGGTAGACCCAGCCAAGCAGCATCAAGCCGGTCAGCACAAAGCTGACCATTCCCATGATCCAGAGGCCCGAGACTCGCGCAATCATCATCAGCCGGTTCACCTTCACGCGCACGATGGTTTCGAGGTCTTCTTCCGCCTGCCCGCCAACGCGACGGGCGCGCACCACCATGTCAAAGGGCACGCCCATCACCCAATGGCTGGCCGATGACCACACAACGGCAAGCGCCACCCAGAACCACAGGTTCGAGAAGGAACGCATATCAATCAGCCAGAATAATTCTTGATAGAAATCCACGAAGCCGAACCTGAATTGCGCTGCACTAAAAGATAACCCGCCTGACCGGTAAGCTCCGGGTCTTGTGACGGGCGTCAATCCATGCCACCCAATAGAAAAATGTGCAAGGAGCCCATGCGATGAAACCGACAGTCGCCCCCTTTCCTTTCGCCCGCATGCGCCGGGCACGCCAATCTGCAGCCATTCGCGGCCTTGTGCGTGAGAACACTCTGACCACGGAGGATCTGATCTGGCCGGTTTTTGTCCGCGACGGAGAGGGAATCGAAGAACCAGTCACCTCGATGCCGGGTGTGGTGCGCCGTTCGGTTGACAAGATCGTCGACGCCGCCCGCGAAGCGCGCGATCTTGGAATACCGGTGATCTGCCTTTTCCCCTACACGGATCCCGCATTGAAGACGGCGGATTGCGCCGAAGCGTGGAACCCCGAGAACCTGTCCAATCGGGCGACCCGCGCGATCAAGGCCGAAGTGCCGGGTATCGCGGTCATGACCGACGTGGCGCTGGATCCCTATAACATCGATGGTCACGACGGGTTTGTCGAAGATGGTGTGATCGTCAATGATCGCTCGGTCGAGGCATTGGTCAAGCAAACGCTCAGCCAGGCCGAAGCCGGGGCCGATATCATCGGACCCTCGGACATGATGGATGGCCGGATCGGTGCCATGCGCAGCGCACTTGAAGCGGCAGGCCATGAGAATGTGATGATCCTGTCCTATGCCGCCAAATATGCCAGTGCGTTCTATGGCCCCTTCCGGGATGCGGTCGGGGCCTCTGGCGCGCTCAAGGGCGACAAGAAGACCTATCAGATGGATCCGGCGAATTCGGACGAAGCCATGCGCCTGATCGAGCGCGATCTGCAAGAGGGCGCGGATATGGTGATGATCAAGCCCGGAATGCCATATCTCGATATTTGCTGGCGCGTGAAGGACGGCTTTGGCGTGCCCACCTACGCGTATCAGGTGTCCGGCGAATACGCGATGATACAGGCGGCGGCTCAGAACGGCTGGATCGACGGTGAGAAAGCGATGCTTGAAAGTCTCATGGCGTTCAAACGCGCAGGCTGTGACGGTATCCTCACCTATTTCGCGCCGGCGGTTGCCCGACTCCTGCGCGGCAGCTAGCCATAGGTCCCGCGTGGCGAAAAACTGCCCATTGTCTACCAGATATAGGTGACAGAGTTGTCTGATCGGCGTATATATGCCGGTAAGATCGGGTTGACCCGGCGATAATGATAACTCAGGCAGAAAACAGGCATATGAACATGAGCATTCCCAAAATTTCGCGCCGCGCCTTTACCGTGGCTGCGCTGGCGAGCGTGAGCGTAACCGCCGCATGCGGCAACGGTATCGGATCCACAGGAGCCTCGACGATCGACGCCCGCGTTGATGCAACGCTTTCGGAAATGTACAGCCAGTACCCCAACACGCGCGAACTGTCGAACAAAGCCGTCGGGTTGCTTGTGATGCCGTTGGTGACCGAAGCCGGCCTTGGACTGGGCGGCGCCTATGGCCGCGGGGCGCTGCGGGTGAATGACGCGACGGTTGACTATTACTCGATGGTCAAGGGGTCCGGCGGACTTCAGATCGGCGCTCAGCAATATGCGCATGTGCTGTTCTTCATGACCGAGGATGCGCTTTCGGATTTCCGTCGCTCACCCGGTTGGGCCGCTGGTGCCGATCTGGAATATGTGATCAGCGACGAAGGCTCGAGTATCTCGGCGGATACAACAACCACGCTGACGCCGGTTCTTGCGGCTGTGTTTGGTCAGGCCGGTTTGCGTCTTGGTGCGACGCTGGAAGGCACCAAATATACACGGATCATTCCTTAAGATCCTTGGTCTGAGCCATCAGCCGATGGTGGCGGCAGGAGTGCCTGACTGTCCAGACCCTGTGGTTCTTCCTTGTCGGTGATGACCGGATCCTTTGCGGCGCGCGCTGCTTGCAGCTTCTGAAGGCTTTTGTGGCGCGCGGTGCAGATATCGCATTCCTCGACAGGCACCGTGGTATCCGCCTGCTGCGCGGCCAGTGAGCCGGCAAGCACAAGACAAAAGCTTATGAGAAGCGCGCGCAGCATCCCTGTCAGCTCAAATCGCTTTGAAGGTCGATGCAGAGGGCAAGCACCCCTGTGTGCCCCGTCATGGTCATTGCATAATAGGCTCTCTGAAAAAGCGATCTTCTCTTAAAGGTATCTTGCAGCGCGCCCATCAAACCCTCTTACTTCCATTGCGCAGGCGACACCGCGCCTGCATCCAGCCCGACATCCACCCTGTCATGTTTGAGCGGTTCGTCAATATCGACCACGCTGTCCAACTCCTGCGCATAGCGGTGCCCGGCATAGACCGCCGCCGCGATAATCGATGGGGCGTCGCAATCCCCGATCCGTGTCAGGCTGAAGGGCAAGCTGTCGCTGCCCGCTTCACCCAGGATCTTGCGATAGAGCGCGTCGTTCGGCTTGCGCGCGGTCACCATCACGATGTTGCTTACGGCCATGGTCTTTTCAGCACCGCTATAGGCGCATTCCAGAACCGCCTGGCTGCCATCGAAGGCCACAAGTGTTTGGGCGGTTTCTATCTGGATCCCACGAGACATCAGATGCGTGCGAATGCGCCAGCGTTCCGAGGTGTTCCCGGCCCAGGCGGACACGCTGTCTGAGGGGGTGACATAGGTCACCTCATGCCCCTCTGCGCGGATGCGCTCGGCCATGACGCTGCCCATGTAATATCTGTCTCCATCAAAGATCAGCGTTGGACCATCCGGGAGGCGACCGTCCATGATATCGTCTGGGGTAAACACCCTGAGAGCGGCCTCGCCTGTGGCGATGGGCAGATAGACTTCTTCGTTGAATCTGTCCGTGCGCCATGTGGCACCGGTTGCGATGGCCACATGGTCAGCCTCGACCGCAAGAACGTCTTCCACACTCAGCAGGCTTTCCCTGAAGATTTCGACGTTCGTCATCTGCAGCAGCTGTTGCTCGCGGTAATCGCGCACGCGGATGTATTCGCTCATCCCCGGCAACGAGGCTTCGCGCGTTACACGACCGCCGATCTCACGGGTGGCTTCAGCCAGCATCACCTCATAGCCGCGCGCGCCAAGTGCGCGGGCGGCCTCAAGACCTGATGCCCCTGCTCCGACGACCAGAACGCGCGCATTGCTGGCCTTTTTCGTGATGATCTCGGGATGCCAGCCGCGCCGCCATTCTTCGCCCATTGTCGGGTTCTGAGTGCACCGGATCGGCACGCCAAGGCTGTCGCCCGAGTAACAGATGTTGCATCCGATGCATTCGCGGATCTCTGACAGACGCCCCTCTTCGATCTTCTTGGGCAGAAACGGATCGGCAATTGACGGGCGCGCGGCACCGATGAAATCTGTAATTCCGCGTTTGATCTGAGACACCATCGTGTCGGGTGACGTGAAGCGACCCACTGTCACAACAGGCTTGTCCGTGACGGATTTCACCCATGTCATGTAAGGCTCGAGCGCGCCTTCCTTGACAAAGCGGGACACGCCCATTTCCAGCGAGTAATCGGCGATATTGATGTCCCAGAGGTCGGGCAGATTTGCCAGCGCCTCCAGCATCTCGCGGCGCTCGCCGAAAATCGGCTGCCCATCTTCGCCGATCTCTTCATCGGCCGAAAACCGAACCGCCACCGCGCAGCGATCTCCAACGGCCTCTTTCGTCTCTTCGATCAACTCACGGGTCAGTCGCATGCGGTTTTCCAGAGACCCTCCATACTCATCCGAGCGTGTGTTCATGCGGGGATTGAGGAAGTTCGACACCAGATAGCCATGGGTGGCGTAGACATAGACGATATCAAAGCCGGCATCGCGCGCGCGCAGCGCCGCGCGCTTGTGCCAGTGGCGCAGGTTACGAATGTCTGTCTTGTCCATCGCGCGAGTCTGAAAAGGATGACCGGCCAGATTAGGAACACTGTCGACATCCATCGAAACCAAACGTGTCATGTTGTTGGAAGAACGCGCGCCGCCGTACCAGAGTTCGGCACCCGCCAGCGATCCATGCTCATGCACTGCATCTGTCATCAACTGATGCGCGCGCACATCGCTGTCATCCCAGAGCGAGGCATAGGCATGGGGCAGATCGTCGGACGTCGGGTGAATCGAGTTGTACTCGGTACAGACGACACCCCACCCGCCCTGTGCCTTGACACCGCGCATGGCGGCAAGTGTGCGCGGGCGCTGATGGCCCATGCCGGTGCAATGGGGCACCTGATAGAACCGGTTGGGCGCGGTGACCGGGCCGACTTTTACCGGCTCGAACAGAATGTCATAACGTGGGTCTCGGCTCATCTCATCGCTCCTGAAGGGCAAGCTGTTCACTTTCCTACAAGGCCTCTCGGCCTTGTCGGTTCGCATCTCGGGCTTGTTTTCGTGGTCCGTTAATAGTCTGGCATGTCGAAATGCTTTGGAAACGTACTGGCAAGAAACCCATGCAGATGGGCTTGCGCAGTCTCGCGGGTGTAGCTGGCGGGATAGGTCAATATATCTAGCCACATCCCGTCATAGATCGCCTCGAGGATATTCGCGATCTGGCGCGGTGGCAGGCCGGTGTATTGGCCCTCTTCGACAAGCCGGGTGCAGAGTTCAACCGAGATATCAAAGCGTTCGGCATCAATGTCTTCGATCAGCTTGCGATATGTTTTGCGCCGCCCGGCCTCGCCATAGAAAGCAAACCAGACGGCCAGCTTCTTGCGCGTACAGATCTTGGGATGGAAATGCGCATCCACGATCGCCAGCAGCTTGTCCTTTGCCCCCAAACCGGCATCGCGGTATTCTTTCAGCCAATGCTCGTGATGCTCATGGGCCAGGTGCATCAGCGTTTCCTCAAAAAGCTTCTGCTTGCTCTCAAAGTGAAAGTTCACGATTCCCAGAGACAGCCCCGCATCATCGGTCACCGTCGACATGGTCGTGCCGCCGATCCCGTGTTTGGCAATCGAGTTGATCGTCGAATTGATCAATTGCTGGCGGCGCACCTCTTTGGTTTCGGTGCGTCGGGGCGGTTTGTCCTCGGAGGTTGGCTTTCTCAGTGTTTGGTTCATAACGGTTCTGCGAAGGGCGGTTCCTGCTTTGGTGTGACCTGTGTCAATCAGCGTCCAGGATAACGACGGAATCCGGTGACCAGGACAGCCACATGGAAGAGCCGTTTGATGCGTCTGGATTACCTGTGTTGCGGTGAAAATTCGGGCTTGAGACGGCGATCGGATCCGCCTTGCCCTCGATGTTGATATAGAAATGGCTGCGCTCGCCCAGATAGGCCGCATTGCTGATTTTGCCTTCGACCGCGTGGCCATCAGCAGGCTTCTGGTCTGAAAGGGAAAACTTTTCGGGCCGCAGGGCGACCTGCACCGGCGTTCCATCCGGTTTGGTCAGCTGCTCAAGCGGCACGGGAATGACCCCCAGACCTTCGGTTTCGACGGCCCCCATCGCGGCCCCATTGCGCCGGACAGTTCCCCGGAAGAAGTTCATGTTGCCGATAAAGCTGGCCACTTCGCGGTTCTTTGGCGTTTCATAAAGCCCTGAAGGCGTGTCCACCTGCAACACCTGCCCTCCCGACATCACCGCAATGCGATCCGACAGCGTCAGCGCTTCTTCCTGGTCGTGGGTCACGAAAACAAAGGTGATACCAACCTGTCTTTGCAGCGCACGCAGCTCAAGCTGCATCTGCTCGCGCAGCTGCTTGTCCAAGGCACCCAAGGGTTCATCCAGAAGCAGCACCTTGGGTTTGAGGATCAGCGCACGTGCCAGGGCAATCCGTTGACGCTGGCCGCCGGACAGCTCATTGGCCTTGCGACTGCCGTAGCCGGGCAGCTTGATCAACTCGAGCATCTCATCGACCCGCGCGGCGCGCTCGGTCTTGGAAAGCTTTTGTTTGCGCAATCCATAGCCGATGTTGTCGGCAACATTCAGATGCGGGAAAATCGCATAGCTCTGGAACACCATGTTGACCGGGCGATGATGGGGCGGCACATCGGACATGGGCTGCCCGTCGATAAAGATCTCGCCCGAGGATGTGCTTTCAAATCCCGCCAGCATCCTGAGAAGGGTGGTCTTTCCGCAGCCCGAGGCACCCAGCAGGGAAAAGAACTCTCCCTGCCCGATGTTCATGGACACTTCGTTGATGGCCTGAAAACTGCCGAAGTACTTGTTGACGTTCCGGATGGAGATAAACGCGTCGGAAGATGACATGGCGTGTACGCCCTTTTTATTTTTCTTCTTCCAGCCCCATCCGCCCAACCCATTGAGCGAAGAAGACCAGAATAAAGGAGACGAAGAGGATCAGTGAAGACAGCGCAAGAACCGATGGGAACTCCTGCGGGAAGCGCAGCTGGCCCCAGATATACATCGGCAGCGTCGGATCTGTGCCGGTGAGGAAGAAGGCCATGATGAATTCATCGAACGATATGGTGAAGGTCAGCAGCAAGCTTGCGATGACACCGGGCATCACCATCGGGAATGTCACGCGCCAGAACGTCCACCAGCCATTTTCACCCAGATCGGCCGAGGCTTCCTCCATCGACGGATCAAACCCCTCGAAGCGCGGCAGAAGAACGGCCACTGCGAAAGGCAGACAGACGATCAGGTGGCCCAGCGTCACGGTGTAAAGTGACAAGGGCACACCCATGCGGCTCATCAGAACCAGAAGAGCAACACCAAAGATGATGCCGGGAATGACCAGAGGCATCATGATGAATGTCACCAGGGCGCTTTTTCCGGGGATGCGATAGCGGGTGATGGCCCGAGCGGCGACAACCCCCAATACGGTCGATATCACCGCGACGACCGCCCCGACCTTTATGCTGTTGAACAGTGCATTCCACACCGGTTCGCGGTGCCACAATTCGCCGTACCAGCGGAAGGTGAAGCCTTCGAGAGGAAATCGGACATAGATCGAGTCATTGAAGCTGAACATCGGGATGAACAGCACCGGGACATAGAGCACGATCAGAAAGATCACCGCATAGATCTGAAGTGGCCTGTTGGGGCGTTTGATATAAGTGCCTGACTCGCTCATGCGATCTTCTCCTGCGCTTTGCGGGTGAGGAAAAGGAACACAAGTGCAATGGCGGCAATCCACAGCATCAGCACGATCGACAGCGTCGCTCCCATTGGCCAGTTGTTCACCGCGCCGAACTGGATCTGGATGAAGTTGCCGATCATCGCTCCATCCGGACCGCCCAGCAGAGCAGGCGTGATGTAGTCCCCTGTCGTTGGAATGAAGATCAGGAAGGTCGCCGCAATGATACCCGGCATCGACAGCGGCAGCGTGATGCGGAAGAAACGCGCCATGGGACCATCACCAAGATCAGTCGCGGCCTCAAGCAGGGATTTGTCGATTTTTTCAAGGCTGACATACAGCGGCAAGATAGCGAAAGCGGCCCATGCATGGGCCAGCGTGATGATCACAGCCTCCTGGCTGTAAAGCAGGAATTCCAGCGGGGCGTCGATGAAGCCCATGCTCATCAGACCGGAATTGATCACGCCCTCATAGCCCAGGATCACTTTCCACGCGAAGACGCGCAGCAGATAGCTGGTCCAGAACGGCAATGTCATCAGGATGATCCACATCATCTTGTTTTTGTGGACATGGAAGGCGACGAAATAGGCCATCGGATAGCACAGCAGAACCGTGGCGACGGTCGCGATGCCTGAAATCCAGAAAGACCGGGTCAGCAGCGCGCCAAAGATCGGCTCGTTCCAGACGCGGGTGTAATTGTTGATCGTGGGCGTCATGTCAAAGCCAAAGCCCTGACGCGTCCACAAGCTCATGACCACAAGGATCATGAAGGGAATGATGATGCCGATCGTCAGGATCAGCAGCGTTGGCGACATGAGCAAGTACCCACGCGCCGCTTCACTCCGATACAGAAAGCCGGCGACTTTCCCGTTTTTTCGGGGCGGAGCGCCTGATTTGGCTGCGGTATGGGGTAGAGATGTATCGGCCATCCGGTTCACTTCTGCATTGAGAGAAGGAGACGCCCGTCGGAGCACTCCGACGGGCGTTTTGGATGCGGGGCGATTAGAACCCTGCTTTGATCTGTTCGAATGTCTCGTTCATTCGTGTTTCCCAGTCCTGCGACTGCGGCAGCTGGACATGGCCGGCCTTTAGGATTGAAAGCGGATCCTTGCTGAGACCCAGTCCGGTCAGGGTGGCTTCGTCGAACTCGTCGAAAGATTTGATGTTCGAGTGGCCATAACCATAGTCGTTGATCATGAATTTGCCGGTCTCAACACTCAAAAGCGAGTCGATCACATCATAGGCGCGATCCAGGTTCGGAGCGTCCTTGTGAATCATCAGACCGCACACCCAGGTCAGAGCGCCCTCTTTCGGTCTGGCAAATTTCACGGGAACACCTTCGGACTGCAGAAGAACGGCCGAGCTGTTCCAGGTCATTGCGGCGGCCATCTCTCCCGAGGCCAGAGCCTGTTCCAGAGTGGTCGTGTCGTCCGTGTAAACACGGATCAGAGGACGTTGTTCGCGCATGACGGCGGCGATTTTTTCAAACGCTTCGTCGGTCGCGATATCGTCAAAATTGACGCCCGCCTTGACCGCGCCACACCACCAGGCATCCGCGCCCGATGCCAGTGAGCCCAGACGGCCAGAGTACCGCTTGTCCCACAGCATGTCCCAGCTTTCCTCGCCTTCCACCTCGAACAGGTCGGTCCGGTAGGTGACGGAAGTTTGACCCCAGTCAAACGGTGCCATCCAGACCATGCCGCCATCGGCCATGTTGCCCGGCAGGTCGACCAGTTCGGGCATCACATCTGCCATGTTGGAAACGCGCGATGGATCGATGGGTTGGAACAGACCGCTTTGCACCCAGCGTGGCATTGCCTGGTTGCAGGGATGCGAGACATCCACGACGAAGCCGCCGCGCATTTTTGTCAGAGCTTCCTCGGATCCGCCAAAGATCGCGAAGTTTGGCAACTCTCCATTCTTGGCCTGATAGGGTCCGAACAGTTCGGGAATGTCATAGCCACCCCATGTGAAATATGTCGCCTGGTCTTCGGTCGATGCCAGGGCACGCCGTCCGGTGGCCGGAAGCGTGGCCATCGCCACGCCGGCAGCCAGAAGACCTTTGGTGAAATTGCGGCGGCTGAGCTTGCCTTCGCGTACAGCGCCAAGCTGGTCGAGAACATCCATGTTGATTTAACTCCCCTGTTGTTTCATGCCGCCTGATTTTTCGACGACTATTTCGTGTTTCACTCGATGAGCCTAGCGCATTTTTCTGCAATTCCTAGCAAAAACGTGGTTTCGCGAAACTTGCTCGACTGAATGATCATTCAATCATTGAAATGTACCGCGAATCGAGTCAAGCCTTTTGAAAGTTCAGAAACTTCAAAAGCGGATCGTGCTTAATATCCGTGCACTCAGCCGCAAAGTGGAACCCGTATTTGGCATGCAGCACCAGGGAGTAAGGCAAAATGACGAGTGAATTGCGTGTTTATCGATTCGAACCGAACGGGCCAGATGGTCTCAAGCCAATGGTGCTGGATCCGGCGGATTTTCACACTGTGCCCGAGCAGCAGAACCTGCATGTCTATTTCCAGGACAAGGATCTGGGCATGAGCGTGGGGGTCTGGGACACAACCTCCATGCAAGAGGCATTTGGCCCCTACCCCGGCGATGAGTTCATCTTTGTTCTTGAGGGCGCGTTCAAGATGCTGGACGAAACCGGCGATGGTGTTGACGCCAAACAGGGTCAGAGCGTGATCTTTCGCAACGGCGTTCCTGTCAGCTGGAAACAGGACGGCTATCTCAAGAAGTTCTACATCACCTATTTGGATCCGCGCGCCGAAACGCCGGAAGGCCTGAGCGCGGATGGTGGCATACAGGCGCTTGATGCCGATATGGATCTGACTGACGAATATCTGCTGCCCGACAGCGATCCGCCCACCCGCGAGAAGGTCCTATTCAAGAACGATCACGGCAACTTTGAGGTTGGTCTTTGGGACACTCAGGCCTTCACCAGTGAGACAAATCCCTTCCCCTGTCACGAGTTCGGCCAGGTCCTGGACGGCGAGGTCACGCTGACCGATGCCGACGGCACAGAGCATCTGTTCGTCAAGGGCGATTGCTTTTTCATTCCCGCCGGTACCGAGGTGGCCTGGAACGTGCCGAGGTATCTCAAGAAGTATTACGCCGTTCTCATTCCCGAAAATCGACCAGGAGCGTAGTGATGATACATAAATTACAACGCCGCACGGTGCTGGCCGGGCTGGCGCTTGCAGGAGCAACCCCACTCATGGCACAGACACTTCCCGCAAATCCTGACGTGGTCATCATCGGTGCCGGTGCGGCAGGTCTTTCGGCCGGTCGTGCTTTGCAAAAGAAAGGCGTGTCTTTCATCATCGTCGAGGCATCCGGCCGTGTCGGTGGGCGCGCCTATACCGAAAGCACGACACTGGGCCAGCCGTTGGATCACGGCTGTTCCTGGATTTCGGGGTCCAACAAGAACGCCTTTACCAAGCTCGCTCAGGAAGGCGGATTTACCCTCGTGAACCATACATCCGCGGGATCGGCACTGTTCGATCTCAACGGCAATCCGGCCAGCGATGCGGAATGGGCGGCTTATGACCGGGCGTGGGTTTCGATTGAACGCGCGCTCTCAAGGGCGGGAAAGGCCGGACTGGATGTCGCCGCTTCCTCGGTCACACCTGAAATGCCCTATTCCGCAACGGTTCAATCCTGGATGGGGGCGATGGACTATGGCGTGGACTTTGATCAGGTCTCGACCGCCGATTATTGGGAAAGCGCCGACGACCAGCCCAGCTTCTTCGTGCGCGAAGGTCTGGGCGCGGTCGTGGCGACTTTGGCTCAGGGACTGCCGATTTCCCTCAATACTCCGGTCAGCGCGATCGATTACTCCGGGCCCGGCGTCTCGGTTGAAACCGCCACGGGCACCATCCGTGCCAAAGCCTGCATCGTGACGGTCTCGACGGGTGTTCTGGCATCCGGAAAGATCAAGTTCACGCCCGCGCTTCCCGTCGCCAAACAACAAGCGATCGCCGACATCCCCATGGGTCTGCTGATGAAAGTGCCTTTGATGTTCGACGGTGCGCGTCTGGGCTTCGAAGAGAATGACTGGGTCACTCATCGCATTCCCGAAGACAAGGCAGGTGAGGCATGCTTTTTCGTCGCCTGGCCATGTGGGCATGACTATATCTTCGGCAATATCGGTGGCCGCTTTGGCTGGGAACTGTCGGCGCAAGGCTCGGATGCGGTGGTGGATTATGCCCTGAGCGAGTTGATCCGCCTGGTGGGCAGCGATGCGCGCAAGCATTTCATCAAGGGGCTTGCCACCGACTGGGCTGAGAACCCGTTGACGCTGGGTGCCTATGGCGCGCCCCGGCCGGGTAAGAACAGCGCGCGCGAGGTCCTGGGCAAACCTGTGGGCGACACTCTGTTCTTTGCCGGTGAGGCCATGGCCGGAGAGGTTTCGGCGCTGGTCAACGGAGCTTACGTCAGTGGAAAGAAAACCGCCAAGAAAGTCGCCAAAGCCCTCGCCTGAGCTAGGGTGCCGTCATGCGGAGCGCGCTGAGATCTGTTTGAAATTCAGATCAAGCGCGCTCCATAACGCGTTCTAATTGCTGTCGAAAACCGCCATCATGTATGCGCGCAGGCGGGCCAGGTCTTCATCCACGCTGGCCTCTGGATCACAGTGAAAAGAGGCTAGCGCCTCAACCCGGATTGTCCCGCTTTTGGGCAGGAAACGACCACGGGGCAGCAACAGGTCGCTGTCGTGAATGATGATCGGCCGGATTGTCCGGCCTGTGTCACGGGCCACCAGCACGGCCCCGGCTTTGAATTCGCCCAGAGACTGTGTCTTCGTCCGCGTGCCTTCGGGAAACAGAACCACAGAGCGCCGCGCGGGCATGTCCTTGACCGCCTTGCTCAGCGTATCCATCGCCACGCTGCCGCTTTTGCGGTCGATCTCGACCAGCCCGGCACCGGTGAACCCGGTCCGCAGCAAGGGGGAATCGCACAGCTCTTTCTTGGCAGCAAAGGTGAACCATTTTTCGTCCGGCATCACATCCATCAGTGTAAAACCATCCAGATGGCTGCGATGGTTGATCACGATGATGCTGTCGGTGTCGCCCCTCAGCTCCGCCTTGTTGGCATCGGACATATCCACCCGGATGCTCAGCAGCCACAACAGTCGCGAGCAGGCCCGCTTGACCGTACGCCAATACCACCCGCGAAAGCCTTTGCGACCGACACAGATCAGCGGAACGAAAGCGATATAGAGAAAATAGAACGGTCCCAGCACGACCAGCAAAACCCGCTTGATCAGCCGGATCGGCAATGGATCAATCGCGGCGGTGGCGGTTTTGCTCAAATCCGTGCTGTGTGTCATGAGAACCTTTGGCCTCTTTGCCCCCGATGCGGGGCGTGGGGCCATGAAATGAGACGTTCAGCGTCATGACAAACACCGGACATGACGGAGCGCCGTCACAATCTGGCCGACGTATTCAACAAATGTGCAGGCAACTCAATGCAAAAACCTTACCTCGGGGCAGCCCGAGGTATCTGAATGTCAGACCGGCTGCTCCAGATCAGGCACAAGCCGCGCAAGACAAGCCAGCGTCGCCTCCATGGCACCTGCGTTATCAAGGGTTTCGGGCGTCACATGCAGACGCTGCCAGTACCCATCCGTCATCGTGTCCATCCATTCGGCCATCTGTTCGGCCTCCTGAACGCTGGCTCCGGGCAACAGGCTGCGCCAGACCTCTGACAGGGCAAAACGGCGGCGTTCATCAAAGCTGTCCGCCACTTCGGCAAAGGTATCCGAGAACCGCAATTCTCCCCAGAACGCAAACCAGAGAGGCAAAACATCAGGGCCGCAGGCGGCGGGTTTGAAATCCGCTTCAAGGATTGCCAACAATCGAGCGCGTGGATCATCCCCCGCCTGCTCAACCGCGTCCGTCCACAAGGATTCATATCCCTGATACAGATCGCGCAGCGTCTCGGTCAGCAGGCCGGACTTGGATTTGAAGTAAAATACCGCCACGCCCTGGCTCAGCCCTGCCTCTTGCGCCACAGTGGCCAGCGTGGTCTTTGCCAGCCCATGTCGCAGAATGGACCGCCGCGCAGCTTCCAGAAGCTGGCGCCTGCGCTTATCGGCATTTTCCTTGCGCTCTTTGCGCGGCTTTTTCACCTCTGTTTGGATCAGTTCGACCTCCCCTGCTCTGAGCGGGTGTGTAGCAGAGTTAATCATATCACGAAATCCTCTGCATTAAATTTATTTGAGCGCTCAAAAAAACTTTACGAGGTCCTCGCGCTTCGTTATCCAAGATGCCATGACGCTGAAAAATTCGTATGATGTGATTGTTGCCGGAGCAGGCCACAATGGATTGACCACCGCTGCCTATCTGGCGCGCGCCGGTCTTCAGGTGCTGATCGTTGAGAAAAACGACTGGATCGGTGGGGCTGCTGTCAGCCGATCGCTGCATGATGGCTGGACTTATTCCAACTGCTCTTATGTGTGCTCGCTCTTGCGGCGTGAGATCGCGCGCGACCTTGATTTGCCGAAATACGGTCTGCAGGTCATTCCCTACGAGGGCGGTGCAAGCTTTACCCGGGATGGCGACTATTTTGCCTATTACTCGGATCATCATGCGCTGCGCCGCGAGATGGCCCGCCATTCGCCGCGCGATGCGGATGCATATCAGGCCTATTCTCAGGCGATCATGCGTCAATGCCGTTTCATCCGGCCGTTTCTGCTGCGCGATGCGCCCGATCCTGCATCCTTGAGGCCGCGTGATCTGGGCGAAATGGCCTATCTGGTCAAAAAGGCTCATGGGCTGGGCAAGAAGGAACTTGGCGAAACGCTGCGCTTCTGGACCATGTCCATCGGTGATTTTCTGGACGAGCACTTCGAGAATGACCTGATCAAGGCGCATCTTGCCGGTTCCGGCATTATCGGCACCGGCCTTGGGGTCTATTCTCCGGGTACGGCCTATGTGCTGTTGCATCATTACATGGGCGATATCGACGGCGGTATCGGGGCTTGGGGTTTTGCGCGCGGCGGAATGGGCGCGATCTCAAACGCCTTGGGCGCGTCATTTGAAGCGGCTGGCGGGACCATCCACAAAGGCTCGGGCGTCGAACAGTTCTTGATCAAGGACGGCCGCGTTACCGGCGTGGCGCTGGAAGATGGCAAGGAGTTTTTCGCGCCCGTCGTTGTGTCCAACATGGACGTCAAGCGCACCTTCCTGAAACATGTGGACCGCTATGCCCTGCCCCTTGAATTCACCAAGGCTGTCGAGCGGTTCAAGATACGCGGATCATCCGCCAAGCTGAACATCGCGCTGGACCGCATGCCCGATTTTCCCGCGGCCCCGGCCCATGCCAGTTTCCTGCGCGGCGACATGCACGCATCCCAAAGCCTGTGGGAACTGGAGCGGGCCTATGACGACTGGAAGAACGGTCATGTTTCGAAAAAGCCCTATATCGACATGCTGATCCCCAGCCAGATCGACCCGACCATGGCCCCTCCGGGCAGTCACATGATGACGGTATTCGTGCAATACGCGCCCTATGACCTCGAGGTGAACGGAAAACGCTCGGGTCAGAACTGGGATGACGCCCAACGCAAGAAAATGTCCGAGGCCGTGCTGGATCAGATGTCGGTGGCTTGCCCTGATATCCGCGAGCGCATCGTTCACATGGAAGTCCGCTCGCCTCTGGATATCGAGCGTGAAGTCGGCCTGACGGAAGGTAACATCTTTCAGGGTGAGCTGACCTTTGACCAGTTGTTCTTCAACCGGCCCGTGCCGGGCTATGCGCAATATGACTCGCCTATTGCCGGGCTTTACATGTGTGGCTCATCCTCGCATCCCGGTGGCGGCGTCATGGGGGCGCCTGGTGCCAATGCGGCGCGCACGATCATCCGGCGCGAAGCCAGGCATACCCGTATGAAAGGGTATGCCGCATGAGCAAGCATGATGTCCTTGTCATCGGCGGCGGGCTGAACGGTCTGGTCGCAGCCACCATATTGGCGCGCAAAGGCAAGAAGGTCTGTTTGATCGAGCAATCGGACCGTCTCGGTGGCATGGCCGCTGCGGGAGCCGATGGCCAGTCACGCATTGCGCATCTGCTCTATAACCTGAGCCCGGTCGTGCGTCGCGAAATCGGCATGGATGCCCATAAATGGCCCTTTGCCACGACCCCGCTTCCAACTGTAGTTCTGTCTGCGGACGCTAAACATGTTGTCGTGCGCGGCTCGACCGTCAGCTTCAGCGATGGTTCGGCCCATCCTGAGGCCGATACCTATCGCGCGCTGATGCACCGTCTCAAGCAATATGGCGCGCTTTTGCGTCAACTGGCCGAAGGTCCGCCCCCGGGGCTGGACGGGGGGCTGACATCCAAAGCGTCTCTCAAGCAACTCTGGCGGCTGGGTCGTCTGGGGCTGGATATCAAGCGGATGGACAAGCCGGAATTGCGCCGTTTTCTGCAGGTGCTGCTGTCCAACGCGTTCGACATGATCCTGGACGAGCTCAAGGACGGCCCCCTTGCAGGTCTTCTGGCCGCAGATGCGGTGCGCGGGGCCGCGGCTGGCCCGCGGTCGCCGGGCACGGTGTTCAGCCTGATCTATCGCATGGGACATGGCGCAGAGACGCAACTGCCGACAGACGGTATGGGCAGCGTCATCGATGCTTTTGCCCAGGCGGCCACCAAGGCCGGTGTCGAGATCAGAACCGGCGCATCGGTTGCCCGCATCCTGAGCGAAGGGGACGCTGTCACAGGTGTTGAAACCAGCCAGGGCGAGAGCTTGAGCGCAGGAACGATCCTGTCCAGCACGGGCGCGCTCAAAATCGCAGAAATGACCGGTTTCGCACAATTTGATGTCGAAGCGACCCGCCGCATGCGCAATATCCGCGCGCGGGGAACCGCTGCGAAGGTGAACCTGACGCTCAAGGCCGCTCCGACAATTCCGGGCTTGCCGGATGATCTGGGCGCGGCCCGTTTTGTTCTTGCCCCCAGCGCGGATTACGTCGAACGCGCCTTCAATCCATCCAAGTACCGCGAAATGTCCGAGCAGCCGGTGATCGAGGCCATCCTGACCGATGACGCGCGCCTTTCGGCAATCGTGCAATACGCGCCCGTCGATCTGGAGGGTGGCTGGAGCAAAGCTGCAAAAGACAGGCTGCTGAAGATAACCCTTGCGGCACTGGAGGCCAGCATGCCTGGTCTGGGCGGGCTGGTTGAGAGCGCCGAGGTGATCACGCCCGATCAGATCGAGGCCGAAACAGGTGCTCCGGGCGGCCATTGGCATCATGCGGAAATGACGATGGACCAAGTTTTGACCCTGCGTCCGGCCAATGGCATCGGGCGCTACGCGATGGGGCCGAAGGGTCTGTATCTTTGCGGAGCATCCTCTCACCCCGGCGGCGATCTGATCGGGCTGGCGGGGCGCAATGCGGCGCTCAAGGCGTTGGAGGATATGGCATGAGCGTGATGACCGATCCAAAACTGGCCATGATGGAAAGCCCGGTCCATGCGCGCCTGGACACGTTGAACCGTGCAAAGAGCTGGTACAACTGGGCCGGCTATGCGGCACCATCCGTGCTGGACACAATGGAATTCGAGTATTTCGCCCTGCGCAATCAGGCTGCGATCTTCGATGTATCGCCCATGCACAAGTATCGCATTCGTGGCCCTAAGGCTGGCGAGATGCTCAATCGGGTGATGACACGCGATATCACCAAGATCCGCAGCGGGCGCGTCGGCTATACGCTTTGGTGCGACGAGGACGGAATGGTCATTGATGATGGCACCCTCTTCCGCCTGGGAGAATCCGACTGGCGTCTGTGCTGTCAGGAGCCGATGCTTATCTGGCTTTTGGATGCGGCCTGGGGATTCGACGTCGAGATCGTCGATGAAAGCGATCTGATTGCCGGGTTCGCCTTGCAGGGCCCATCGTCATTTGCCGTGCTTGAGAGCGCGGGTCTGGATGTGGCGCATCTCAAGCCCTTTGATCTGGCCGAGATCGAACCGGGTCTGATGATCTCACGCACCGGGTTTACCGGTGATCTTGGCTATGAAATCTGGATGGACTGGGACGCCGCGCTGTCGGTGTGGGACCGCCTCTGGAGAGCAGGCGCTCTCTGGGGGCTGCGCGGTATCGGCTATGAGGCGCTGGATTATGCCCGTCTTGAAGCAGGGTTCATCACCGCTGGCGTCGACTTTCAGCCGATCCACGCGACCGAACGGCTGCATCGTGGCTCTACGCCCTATGAGCTCGGTTTGGGGCGTCTGGTGGATCTTGAAAAGGGCCATTTCAACGGGCGCCGCGCATTGTTGAATGCGCGCAAGACTCCACGCAGCCTGTTGATGAAGTTTGATGTAGAAGGTTTCAAGCCGGCCAATAGCGCTTTGGTGTATCACAAGAAAACCCGCGAGGTCGGACATATCACCTCGGGCATCTGGTCCCCGACTGCAAAACGCAACATCGCTTTGGCACATGTAAAGATGCCCTGGGCCGGTAAGCGACCCGCAGATCTCTGGGCCGAGATATATACGTTGCAGGAAGGCAAATGGGACACGCGCATGGTGCGTTTGACACCTGTCAAGACCGCCTTCTTTGCTCCGCCGCGCGCCCGAGCAACGCCACCCGCCCGAACGTGATCCGAACAGGAGAAAGACATGAACGATCTTGCCAACACACCCAGTGACGAAGAACTCACCGACTGGGATCGGGAACACAACCTGCACCCTTGGGCGGGCATGGACGGGTGGCGCAATGATGAATACATGCGCGTCAACACCGCCAGCGGCATTTATGTCTGGGACGATCAAGGCAAGAAATACATTGATGGTCCGGGTGGCATGTGGTGCGTGCAGATCGGTTATGGGCGCGAAGAGATGGCTGAGTCGATTGCGCGTCAGGTAGTGGCAATGCCCTATGCCTCACCATGGTCCTTCACCACCGGACCTGCGGCGGAGCTGGCCAAGAAGATCGCGGACATGACACCGGGTGATCTGAACACCGTGCATTTCACCACCGGCGGTTCAACGGCCGTTGATACCGCGTTGCGCGCGGTACAGTTCCTGAACAACCGGCTGGGACGGCCCGACAAGAAAATCGTGATTGCCCGGGAAAAGGGATATCACGGATCGACGTATCTCGCCTCGTCGGTGACCGGCAAGGAGCGCTTTAAGACCAAGTTTGACAACGCTGATATTGTTCGGTTTTTGCCAGATGTGAACCCCTATCATCGTCCCAAGGGCATGAGTTTGGAGGCCTGGTGCGATGAAAAGATCGATGATCTGGAAAAGATGATCGCCGACGTCGGTGCCGATCAGGTCGGGGCGTTCATCGCCGAACCGATCCTGTGTTCGGGCGGTGTGATCGTTCCGCCTCCCGGGTATCACAAGCGCACGCGAGATATCTGCACGTCCCATGATATCCTGTACATTTCGGATGAAGTCGTCACGGGCTTTGGCCGGCTGGGCCATTGGTTCGCCTCGGAAGATGTTTACGGCATCGTGCCGGACATCATCACCTGCGCAAAAGGGCTGACGTCGGGCTATTTGCCGCTTGGGGCCTGTATCCTGTCGGATGCGTTGATGGAACGGATGGCCGGTGCCGAGGGCGATGACGTCTTTTACAACGGCTATACCTATTCGGGTCATCCGGTGAGTTGTGTTGCGGCCCTCACGAATATCGAGATCATGGAACGCGAAGACATTCTGGGCCATGTCCGCAGGGTCACGCCGCTTTTTCAGAGCCGGTTGCGCGAGATTGGCGAAAAGTTCGATATCGTTGGCGATGTGCGTGGGGAAGGTCTGCTGGGCTGCATCGAATGCCGCCCGGACCTCGAGCGCCAGACCTATGACGCGCATCTCCAGTTCGGTCAGAAACTGGATGATGCCTGCGAAGAGATGGGCCTCTTGTTGCGCCCGTTTGGAAACATGGCGGTGTTTTCCCCGCCTCTGATCATCACGGAAGCAGAAATCAACGAGATGTTTGACATTATGGAGGCCGGCTTGACCAAGCTGAGTGCGCAGTACAATGCCTGAGATTACCCGTTTACCCGCTGATGCATCAGCGCAGACCGTTGCGACCACCTTGCTGAACGAGGGCGGTGCCATCGTCGAGAGCGCAATACCCGAAACTCTGCTGGAAACTGTTCTGGCTGATTTCCAGGGCCCGTTTGATGAACAGGGTCACAAGTTCGCCAATGATTTCAATGGCTACAAGACGCGCCGCCTTGGTGCCGTTCTGGGCTTCAGCCGTGCGTCGGCTGACATTCTGGGGCACCCTCTGGTCATGGGGGTGGCTGATCTTGTGCTCAAGCGGCACTGCAAGACCTATCGCATCGGCTCTTCCACCGCCATCGAGATCCATCCCGGCGAAAAGGCGCAGCAACTGCACCGCGACGACGATTTCTATCCGATCCGCATTCCCGGCGTCGAATTCCAGTTTTCCGCCATGGTCGCACTTACCGATTTCAACGAGCAGAACGGAGCCACCCGGGTAGTTCCGGGTTCTCAGGATTTGCGTCCCTTTGATGCCGTGAGCGAGGATGACATCACCCAGGCAAGCATGTCCCGCGGGTCGATCCTGTTCTATCTGGGCAGCACGATCCATGCAGGCGGAGCCAACCAGTCCGATGCTGTGCGCACAGGTCTGATAACCACCTATTCGCTGGGCTGGCTGCGTCAGGAAGAAAACCAGTATCTGGCGGTTCCGCGCGACATGGCCGACAGTTATCCCGAGCCGATCCGCCGATTGATGGGATATGCCGCGCATGGGCGTTATCTGGGCGTGTATCCGGGCGATCCGGATGGCTATTGGTTTGATTCCTGAGCCGTGCTCAGGGCGCGCCATTGGGAACGGGTCAGTTCAAACCATGACACCGCCTCTCCATAGGCGCGCCCCAAGCCAAAGCCGCGCATGCCGGCCTTGGTCAGAACATGCTGTGATTTGACGTTGTCGAGATCCGTGCAGGCAACGATCTTGTCCAGCGCGGTCTTTTCAAATCCGAACCGCAAGAGACGCTTGCAGATCTCGGTGGCATAACCTTGCCCCCAGGCGGAGGGGCGCAGCATATACCCGACTTCGATCTCATCCTGCGGATAGGCATCCGGTACGACCTGCAACCAATCCATGTCCGATCCTTCAATGGGGATCGGCGTCAGGACTCCATCTCCGATCTTCTGGCCAGTATCCTTGCGCGTGACCGCCCAGATCCCGATGCGCCCGCCTGCCCCGCGTTTGACGGCATGCGACATATGCTCATGCACGGCCTCGGGCGTCATGGGATCGGCCACGTATTTCATCACCTCGGGGTCGCAAAGCACCGCCTGCGCGATGTCTTCGTCTTCTGCCCCAAAGGGTCTGAGCCACAGACGCTCGGTCTCCAGTATCAGATCCTTTTCGGGCAGCGGCGAGATCATGAAGGTTTGCGTCCCCGGATATGATGGGGGCAATGCTCGCCCTTTTTCAGAACGCCAACCAGTTTTTCCCAGGTTCCGATCTGATGGGCGATAAAGTCCTTGCCGTGCCGCTCTTCCCAGCGGGCTCGGTTGGGGCCGGTAAGTTCGGCATGTTCCTGCGCTGCCACCTTGGCATACCATCGGTTCCGGTTGACCAGTTCGATGTCGACAAAGCCTGCATCCTCCATGGCCTTGGCATAGCTTTTAGGAGAGGCCATGGCAAAATCCAGCGCTTCGGACTTGATGTAATCCGCCATTTCTTGGGAGGGTTCTGCGTCATGTGAAATCAGCCAGTCCGAGGCCGCAAACTGTCCACCGGGCTTCAGAACACGAAACGCATCCGCTGCCATGGCGGTCTTGTCCGGGATATGAAGAATGGAATCCTTGGAAAAGACCACATCGAACGTGCCTTCTTCAAAGGGAAACGGGCCGGGAACAACTTTGACGATCCCGATCTTGTTGGTCAGGCCTGCGGCCTCTGCCCGGGCGCGGGCTGCGGTGCAGACGGGGTCTTCGACGTCGATCCCCGTGACATGGGCCGCACCACGATCGCGCACAAGTATCACCGCGATCGCTCCGGAACCACAGCCGATATCCATGACATGTTTGCCTTTGACATCCACCCCCTCAAGGACGCGCGCGACCTCCTCCATGCCGCCGGGAGACAGGAAACCTTCGCCCCACATCTCTTCCAGGAAATCAATGTGCTGGGTGTCGTAAAGATCTTCGTCTGACATGGTGATCTTCCCTTTTTCTGCCGTGCCCCGTGATGATCATTGAGGCTTTGATCCTGTGCCACAAGCCCTTTTTGCAAGCAGGTCAGGCATAAAATGACATTTGCCCACTGAATGGTCATTCAATCAATTGAATTGCTGACAACCAGTTGATAGGGATTCGGTAAAACCACATTTGACTGGAGAGTTGTCATGTCGGATACCCTGCCCCGCCATGCCCAGACCGTGATCATCGGAGGCGGGTCGATCGGGACAAACACCGCCTATCACCTGACCAAGTTGGGCCATCGGGATGTGGTTGTGCTGGAACAGGGTCAACTGACCTCGGGCACGACCTGGCATGCGGCGGGTCTGATCGTGGCGGGGCTTCTGAAGTCGGAAGCGGAATGCGCGATTTATACGCATGGGCGAGATCTTTATGCCAATCTCGAGGCCGAGACGGGTCTGCCTACCGGGTTTCGCGAAGTCGGGTATCTGCAGATTGCAACCAATCAAGAGCGCCTTCATGAGATGCGGCGCGTGGCGGCGTTCATGCGGCGGTTCGGGATCAACAATCACGAGGTGTCGGTCAGGGAAGCCCAGGACATGTTCCCCATCGGCGATCTGTCGGATGTGGTCGGTGCGTTCTACATTCCCGAGGATGGGCGTGCCAACCCTGTCGATCTGACCATGTCGCTGGCCAAGGGCGCGCGTATGGGTGGCGCGCGTATCTTCGAGGGTGTGCGGGTCGACGAGATCCTGGCCAAGAATGCAACCGCCACTGGTGTGCGCACCGCGGATGGTCAGGTGATAACGGCCGAGAACGTGGTGATTTGCGGAGGCATGTGGTCGCGTCAACTGGGCGAAAAGCATGGCGTGAACTTGCCGCTGCAAGCTGCTGAACATTATTACCTAATTACCGAAAGCATACCGGGCCTTCCGCGCGACCTGCCGGTGCTGGAAGACCCGTCGACCTATACCTATTACCGCGAGGAAGTGGGCGGCATGATGCTGGGTCTGTTTGAACCCGGCGCGGCCGCCTGGAAACTGGACGGCATCCCGGATGACTTCCAGTTCGGTGAGATCGAGCCTGATTGGGACCGCGTCGGCCCGGATCTTGAAAAGGCCTATTCCCGCGTGCCCGAGACGATGAATTACGGGGTAAAGAAGCTCTTCTGCGGGCCTGAAAGCTTTGCGCCGGATTTGGCCCCCCTGGTCGGTCCGACGCCCGAGTTGCGCAATCTGTGGGTGGCCTGCGGGATGAATTCGCTGGGCATTCTGAACGGTGCGGGCACAGGCATGACGCTGGCCCACTGGATCGTGGATGGCCTGCCGCCCATCGACGTGACCGGGATCAACGTGAACCGGTTCACAAAATGCGAAGCCACGCCAGCGTTCCGCCGGGATCGCACGCCGGAACTGCTGGGCAAGCTTTTTGGCCAGCACTTCCATAATGAAGGGTTCAAGACGGCGCGGGACGTGAAGCGATCTGTTCTGCATGACCGGCTGAAAGCGAACGGAGCCTATTTCGCCGAAGGGCACGGGTGGGAAATGCCCGATTGGTTCGCCCCGACGCCGGAACAGGCCAAGATCGAGAAACTCAGCTGGTTTCGTCAGAACTGGTTTGACTGGCACGCAGAAGAACACCGCGCCGCGCGCGAAGACGTGATTGTCATGGATATGTCGACCATGTCCTGTTTCTTGGTCGAAGGCCCGCATGCCTGCGCGCTGATGTCTCGCCTGTCGTGCAACGAGGTCGATGTAGAACTGGGGCGCGTCGTCTATACAGCCTGGACCAATGAGCGTGGTGGCTTTGAGGCGGATCTGACGGTGACGCGTCTGGCGCAGGACAAATACATGGTTGTTGTGGGCGAAAACTCTCACGGGCACACCGAGATGCGGATGCGGCGCCATATCGAGGACGGGGAGTTCGTGGTGATCACGGATGTCACCTTTGCGCGCACGCAGATCAACGTGCACGGACCCAAATCCAGGGAGCTGTTGCAGCGGATTTCCGGCGCGGATCTGTCGAACGAGGGCTTCCCCTTCATGTCCGCGCGCGAGATCGACGTGGGCTATGCCAATGTGCTGGCCTATCGGGTGACCTTCATCGGCGAGCTGGGTTGGGAGCTGCATGTCCCGACGGTTCATGCGGTGCAGACCTATGACCTGATCAAACAGGCCGGGGCCGATCTGGGCCTGCGTGACGCGGGGATGCAGACGCTGAATTCCTTGCGCCTTGAGAAAGCCTATCGCGATTTCGGACTTGACGTGGATAACACAGATAATCCGATCGAGGCCGGTCTTGGCTTTGCGGTAAAGCTGGACAAGCCCGGTGGGTTCATTGGTCGCGATGCGCTGGCCCAGATCAAGGCGCAGGGCACGCCCAAGACCCGGATGCTGCAATTCCTGCTGAAAGATCCCGAGCCTCTGATCTATGGTAATGAGATGATCTATCTGGGGGACAAACAGGTCGGCTATATCCAGATCGGCGGATATGGCCATTCTCTGGGCGGGGCCGTGGGGATCGGATTCGCCGAACTCTCAGAGCCCTTGACGGCGCAAATTGTAAATGAAAGCAATTGGTTCATCGAGATAGCTGATGTCAGATACCCCGCGATTGCCTCGTTGAAACCGCTGTATGATCCCGGGATGGAGAAAATCAAATGCTAGGGCAATGGCGATGAGTATGGCAGATCCCCTGACCGGCGGGTGCATGTGCGGCAAATACCGCTATGCCGCTTCAGGCGCGTCGAATGCGCAGTTGATCTGCCATTGCGAAAGCTGTCGCAGACATACCGGCGCGCCGGTGGTTGCCTTTGCCGGGTTTGCAAAAGATCAGGTGCAATGGTCCCCCACGGACCCGCCGCGCTTTGCGTCGTCGCCCAAGGTCGGGCGCGCGTTCTGCGAAAGCTGCGGCACGCCGATGACCTGGGAGGGTGACGGGCTGGTCGAACTGCTGCTCGGCACTCTGGACGATCCGGATTGCTTTGTCCCTGCCTTTCACATCCATCACGGCGAACACCTGCCCTGGATCGACACGGCCGACCGCCTGCCGCGCTATCGGGTATGGGAAGACGATCCCGAAGGCCCCTACCTGAACGCCCCTGCCCGGCTGAGCGCGGATCAGCAGATCGCGCTTGTCGAACGCTATTTCGCGGCGGTCGATGGCGAAGATCTGCAAGGCGTTCTGGAGACGCTGAGCGACGGGTGCGTGTTCACCGTCGAAACCCATGGCGTCATCCTGACCGGCCGGGACGAGATCGCCGCCATGTTTCGCCGGCTGTGGTCAAATCATCGATCGGTTCGTCATCACGATTTCCGCTTTGTTCCGGACCCGGCGGGCAACCGCATATCGGTCCAGTTCAAGGTTGAAAATACCGAGACTGACGGAAGCCTCACCCGCAAGTCCAATTGCAACTTCTTTGATTTTGACGGACCGGTCTTCAGCCATATTGCCGTCTACATGGCGGGGCCAAATACACTTGATAAACCGACATAGGGCTTGAAACCGGGACTGATTTGCTAGTCTGATGAACTCGGCGCGCCATCGAACAAACAGGAGAGACATCCATGCAATACCTCGCACCCACATCCGTTGAGGATGCCGTGCAGATGCTGGCAACACAGACCGGAGAATGCCGGATTCTGGCAGGTGGTACCGACTTGCTTGTGCGCATGCGCTCGGGATTTTCCGAGCCGGACGCGGTCATGGATATCAAACGCATCGACGATCTGCGCCGGATCACGCGCGAAGATGGCGGATTTCGCATCGGAGCGGCTGTTTCGGGCGCTGAAATGGCAGAGGACTCTGATCTGGTTGCCGCCTGGCCGGGGGTTGTCGAAGCGGCCGGTTTGATTGGTTCGACGCAGATCCAGGGGCGCGCCACAATGGCGGGCAACCTCTGCAACGCGTCTCCGGCGGCCGATTCCGTACCGGCAATGGTTGCGGCCAAGGCCATTGCGCGGCTGGCAGGCCCTGACGGTGTGCGCGACGTGCCTGTGGCCGACGTTCCCACAAGCCCCGGCAAGACCTCACTGCGCGCCGGCGAATTCGTGACGTCGATCTTTCTGCCTGCGCGCCCGGCTCATGCATCCGACGCCTATCTGCGGTTCATTCCCCGCACCGAGATGGACATCGCGGTTGTCGGATGTGGCGTGTCGCTTACTCTGGATGTACATGGCACCTGCACGGATGCAAGCGTTGCCCTGGGTGCCGTGGCCCCCACCGTGATCGAGGTTCCCGAGGCCGCTCAGGCATTGATCGGCACCAGCCTTGATGATGCAGCATTGGAGGCGTTGGCCAAAGCCTGCTCTGGCGCGGCCTCGCCTATTTCCGACAAGCGCGGAACGGTCGAGTTCCGCACCCATGTGGCAGGCGTTCTTGCAAAACGCGCCGCCCTGATTGCCAAGACACGCGCAGGAGACCGAACATGAGCAAGATCCACGTTACCACAACGGTAAATGGCGACCCCGTAGAGTTTCTGTGTGAGCCGGATGACACCTTGCTGGACGTTTTGCGCGACCAGCTTGGCATGACCGGATCGAAAGAGGGCTGCGGCACGGGCGACTGCGGTGCCTGCTCGGTCACTGTTGGTGGCCGTCTTGTATGCTCATGCCTGATGTTGGGCGCCGAGGCGGAAGGTCGCGAGATCGGCACCATCGAAGGCATGGCGCAAGGCGAAACCCTGCATCCGCTGCAGCGCAAGTTCATCGAACACGCGGCGCTGCAATGCGGGATCTGCACGCCCGGTTTGTTGATCGCGGCCAAATCCCTGCTCGAGCGCAATCCGGATCCAACCGAAGAGGAAACCCGGTACTGGCTGGCGGGCAATCTCTGCCGCTGCACGGGCTATGACAAAATCATCCGCGCCGTCCTGGACGCGGCATCTGAAATGCGGGAGGCATCATAATGGCACTCGATAGCAAAACTGAATTGCGCGACTTCAAGGTTGTCGGCACGCGTCCGTTGCGCCCCGATGGGATCGACAAGGTCACGGGCAAGGCCCGGTTTGGTGCCGATGTCACTGCACCCGGAATGCTGGTCGGGCTGGTTCTGAGAAGCCCGCATGCCCATGCCAGGATCATCTCTATCGACACATCCAAAGCCCGGGCCCTGCCCGGTGTCCATGGCATCGTCACGCGCGCCGATTTCGGCACGATCGAGGACGATTTCGTGGCGAATATCCTGGATAACTGCATGGCAGGTGACAAAGCGCTTTATGACGGGCATGCGGTGGCGGCTGTTGCCGCCTCTTCGGGCAAGATCGCCCGCGCTGCGCTCAAGCTGATTGATGTGGTTTATGAAAAGCTGCCCCATGTGACGGATGTGGATGAGGCGATCAAACCGGGTGCGCCTGTGCTGCACGAGGGCCGCTCGGACGAAACCGTACCGGCGGGCATGTCTGGCAATGTGATCTCGCGCCATGAATTCGGACATGGCGATATCGAAGCCGGTCTGGCGAAGGCGGACCGGATCGTCGAGCGTACATATCGCACCGAGGCCACGCATCAAGGCTACATCGAACCCCATGCTTGTCTGGCCCAGATGGGGTCCGATGGGCAGGCCGATCTGTGGTGCTGCACTCAAGGTCACTACATGGCGCGCAACGTCTGTGCCGAGATCCTCGGGATCGAACAGGGGCAACTGCGGGTCACCGCTTCGGAAATCGGCGGCGGCTTTGGCGGCAAGACGACCGTGTTTCTTGAGCCTGTCGCGTTGATGCTGGCCAAGAAGTCCGGACGACCCGTCAAGATGGTTATGACGCGCTCGGAAGTGCTGCGCGCGACCGGACCGACCGCGTCCAGTTCCATCGACGTGCGCATCGGCATGACCAAGGACGGCACGATCACGGCCGGTTATGCGGAATTGCGCTATCAGGGCGGTGCCTATGGCGGTTCACCCGTAGATATGGGTTCGATGTCGGCCTTTGCGCCTTATGATCTCGAAAACGTCAAAACGGTAGGGTGGGACATCGTCACAAACCGCCCCAAACAGGCCGCCTATCGCGCGCCCGGGGCACCAATGGCGGCCTTTGCCGTGGAAAGCGCGATTGATGAACTGGCGCAGGGCTTCGGTCTTGATCCGCTTGAGGTCCGCCTGAAAAACGCCGCGCGCGAAGGCACGCGCGCGTCCTATGGACCGACCTACCCTGCCATTGGGCTTGAGGCGACACTGCGGACCGCCAAGGACCACCCGCATTGGTCCGCGCCTTTGGGTAAGAATCAGGGACGCGGCGTGGCCTGCGGGTTCTGGTTCAATTTCGGCGGCGATACCTGCGTGAGCCTGAACATCACTCCGGATGGGACGGTCACAGTCTCGGAAGGCAACCCGGACATTGGTGGCTCACGCGCGTCCATGTCGATGATGGCCGCAGAAGAACTGGGCATTCCGTACGAAAAGGTGCGTACCGTGGTCGCGGATACCGGCTCATTGGGTCAGAACGAGGTCACAGATGGCTCGCGCGTCACCTTTGCGGTGGGGCTTGCCACGATCAAGGCCGCGCAGGCCGCCAAGGCCGAAATGTGCCGCCGCGTGGCACAGGTCTGGGGCCTCGACGAAGAGGCCGTGGAATGGAAAGACGGAGCGGTGCATCCCGCAGGTCCGAATGCGGGCCAGCACCCACCGATGTCGCTGGCCGAGATCGCAGGCATTGCGTCCAACACCGGTGGTCCCATTGCGGGGCATCATGAGGTGAATGCAGAAGGGGCTGGCGTCAGTTTCGGCACCCATATCGTTGACACCGAGGTCGATCCCGACACCGGCTCTGTGAAAATCCTGCGCTATACGGTGTTTCAGGATGCCGGCAAAGCGGTCCATCCGGCCTATGTCGAAGGTCAGTTTCAGGGCGGCGCTGTTCAGGGCATCGGCTGGGCGCTGAACGAGGAATACATCTATGGCGCGGATGGCACGCTGCAGAACGCAGGCTTTCTGGATTACCGCGTGCCGGTCGCTTCGGATCTGCCGATGATCGACACGGTCATTCTGGAAATCCCCAACCCGGGCCATCCTTACGGCGTGCGCGGCGTCGGCGAAACCCCGATCGTACCGCCGCTTGCTGCGGTGGCGAATGCGGTTTCTGCGGCAACGGGTGTCCGGATGACCGATCTGCCTTTGTCGCCGCCCAAAGTGCTGGCGGCGCTTCACGCACGCTGATCGCGTGGTTCAGGTCCGCATATGGGGCTCGCTCGCGTCAGCGGCTGACGATCAGACCGAGGTCGAAATCGACGCGAGCACCCTGCGCGAATTGCTGGACGAGTTGGCCGACAAATACCCGTCCATGCGCCCCCAGCTTGATCGCGGCATATCGGTGGCGATTGATGGCAAGGTATATAATGACAGTTGGTTCACCCCGATCCGCGAGGATAGCGAGGTTGTGCTGCTGGCGCGATTGAAAGGCGGCTGAGAAGTGCTGCAACATGCGACGCATATTGGCCGGCGACTGGTATGACCTGGCGCAGGGTTCTTCGCGTAATCCTTGTAACGAATGACTGAACACCGCCGACTGGAGACTGAACATGATCGAACTGAAAACTTTCGCCGCACTCGCCTCGGTGCCGATTGGCAGCTTTGCCGATAAGCCGACGACATTGACCGAAGGTCAGAAAGAAGCGACAAACCCGCTTTGGTCGTCACCTGAGGGCGACACCCATATCGGCGTCTGGGAATGCACGCCCGGACGTTTCACAGCCGACCGGACCGCAGGCGGTGAGTATTGCCATATCATTCAGGGCCGGGCCTCGGTGACCAATGCGGATGGCAGCGGTACGCGGGACATCGGGCCCGGTGATCTTCTGGTTCTTCCGAAGGGCTGGAAAGGCGAATGGGTTATCCATGAACATTTGCGCAAGCTTTACATCATCAACGAAGCGCCAGACAGCTAAGGACAGGATGGGTCCGTTGAAGGATGGCGACACTATCGGCTGTGTCAGCCAGAGACAGCGTCGCGCCCCGCAACAGTGATACCCGGTTTGGTCTTGAAGTTTTCGTCATGGGCAAAAGCGACCAGGCCGCGCTGCCCGCCTCACTCGGATTTGCTCTGACAAGACTTCAAAAGCCATTCACCGCGTTCGATCTGGGTGCGCGCAATCGCAAGCTTTCTCTCGAGTCGCGCCTTTTTCTCGCTGGACCTTGCCGAGGTTATCT